>DAHZZC010000534.1 GCA_027435495.1 Planctomycetales bacterium | reverse complement strand
GGACGACGATCCGATAGCCGGGGTCGAACGAGGGCACGTGATGGTGGTGCAGATGGACAGCACTCAGGTCATGGGCTCGCATGATCACCTCCTGCCCGCTCGTCGCGAGAGGAACAGCCAGCGCAAGAAGAAGCCCCGATGATGCAGAGGTTGCACCACGGGGCCACCCTGGCCGGGATCGCAACACGCCCGTCGCGAGCCGTTGTTCAACTCCTGATGATATCCGCTTCCCAGGATTTCGTCAATGCTGCGAGTCGTGAATCGTCGTGTTTGCGAAGCCGCGGGATACGGGCGAGATAAGGTCGAACGCCCGACCTCGGTCAACAGTTCCCCTTTCCTCGATTATCCCCGGGGACGCGGTTTCACGGCCGAGAGCCGCCGGATCAGTCGGGGTGTCGCGATCCATTCCAGCTCGAATCGATCCGCTCCGCCGGGAAGCGGCCGGAGGGCGGCGATCCCGCCTTTCTTCAGCTCGCAGACCGGCCCGGACGAACCCTCGTCGACGACCAGAAGCGCGATCAGGTCGGAGAGCGCTGGGTTGTGGCCGATGATCATCAACCGGGCCTCGCGCCGGCCGCGGAGCCACTCTCGAATCACGCGCGAATCGCTGCCCGATCGCAGGACGTCGTCAACCTCAACGAGGCCTCCTTTCCCCATCGACTCGGCGACGATTTCCGCCGTCTCGCCCGCGCGAGGGAGTGGGCTGGTGACGATCCGATCGGGATTCAGGTCGAGCCGGCTCAGTCCGCGGCCAATCTCGCGCAGTCGCTTTCGGCCCTTCGGGGTGAGTGGGCGGTCGTCGTCGGCAAGGCCGGGGGTCCCCGGTGCCACCGCGATCCCATGTCTCAAGATGTAGAGCGTTTCCATTCGCGATCACTCCCCGTGAGCCCAGGCCGCTGCTTCCTCACCGTCGAGCCGGAGCGTCAAACACTTGGCCCTTCCGCCCGATTTGATGAACTCAGAAAATTCGAGCGGGTGGGCGTTGAAGCCGGCCTCGCGGAGCGAATCGGCGAGCTTCGACGCCCCGCGATTCAGGACCACCGACCGACCGACCACGACCGCGTTGCAACTGAACGAGGCCGCCTCCTCGGGTGCAACCTCGATGAGATTGGGAATCCGGTCACGCAGGACGGACCGACCGTACTCGTCAAAGGCCCCCGGGTAGTAGATCGCCCAGCCGGGCGCCAGCGGGCAGAAGCAGGTATCCAGGTGATAGTATCGCGGATCGACCAGCTCCATCGGTAGGACCTCGACCCCAAGCCGATCAGCGACCCACTGGTGGCTCCGGACATCGCTCCGGAACCGATAACCGGCGAAAAGCGTCTCGCCGCAGAAGAGTGCGTCGCCGGCGCCCTCAAAGTAATATCCCGGCGGCATCCGGATGACCTCGAACCCGTGCGCGCCCGCCCAGGCCGCGAAGTGCTCGGCCTCGCCCCGGCGCACCTCGTACCGGAACTCCGAGCAAAGGAAGATGTCTCGATAAACAAGCCCCGCGTTGGCCGTGAAGACCAGGTCAGGAAGGCCGCTGACCGGCTCCATTCGCTCGACCGTTGCCCCCAGTCCCTCCAGCTCAGCGACCAGATCCCCCCACTGACGCCGCGATCGATCCGTGTCGCTCCCGACCCGGACGTTCATCCAGGGGTTAATCTCGTACTCAATCCCAAAGTAATCTGGGGGACACATCAGGATTCTTGTCATTTGTATTTTATAATTTGTTCTTTGTGCCTGGTTTCTGGCGACCGGTCTCCGCGAGCGAGGAGCGACTCTCGGGCGACCATGTGCGATGGCCCACCCAGAACAAATGACTAACGACAAATAACAGAGGACGATAACAAAGAAGCGAGTGATCGCAGGAACGGCTCGACGTCGGTCACCAGGCCGATCGTCTGGAAGGTGCCGCGATCGGCCAGTTTGGTGACGGTCGCTGGGTTGATGTCGACGCAGACGACCTTGACGCTTGCTGGCAGGAGGTTGCCGGTCGCGATCGAGTGGAGCGCCGTGGCGATCAGGAGGGCAAAGCCGACGTCGCGGATGGCGTCGCGCATTCGGTCCTGGGCGACCAGGGTATCGGTGATGACCTCGGGCAGCGGGCCGTCATCGCGGATCGAGCCGGCGAGCACCACGTCGACCCCGGCTCGGGTCGCCTCGTACATGATTCCGGATTTCAGGACACCCGACTCGATGGCGTGGGCGATTCCGCCCAGTCGTCGGATCGTGTTGATGGCGCGGAGGTGATGTTCGTGACCGTGCTCGATCGGCTCGCCGCGCGAGAGCGAGACGCCCAGGCTCGTTCCGTAGATCGCCTGCTCGATGTCGTGGGTGGCGAGGGCGTTTCCAGCAAAAAGGGTCTGGATCCACCCCATACGCGGCCGCCGCCGTCGGACCATCCACCGTTCCCAACGCCACCGTCTCCGCAGGAACACCGTTACCCGTGAAGGTG
>DAHZZC010000533.1 GCA_027435495.1 Planctomycetales bacterium | reverse complement strand
CGGGACGTCGGGAGCCTGAACGTCGATCCGGACGGCCTTTGCATTCTGGTGGGGTCGATACATCTCGTAGACGTGGAATGTTGGCGTGCAGACGAACCGGTCGCCATCGGCCAGGAAGAGCGAGTGGAGGTTGTTCACAAGCTGCGCGATGTTCGCCATCCGGACCTTCTCGGCGTGTCGGTTGAACGTATCCAGTGAGAGCGCAGCGACCATCGCATCGCGGAGGGTCCCCATCTGCTCGAAGAGGTGCCGCGGATTGATTTCGGTTCCGGGCGGATGCCAGCTTCCCCACTCGTCGATCACCAGCCGGACCTGATGCTTGCGGTCGAACTCGCCCATCACGGTCCACTGGTCCTTGATGAGCGTCTCCATCACACTCGCCCGGTGCAGTTGCTCGTACCACTGATCGACGCTGAACTTCAGCGCGTGGCCGGTGGTCCCGCAGTAATAATGCGGGGCCCATCCGTGGATTTTGGCGTGGGTGCCGTCGGCCCATCGGGTGAAGAAGCGACGGGTCCAGTCGAGGTCGTTGCTGTTGGGTCCGGCCGCGATCAGGAACGGCGGCGTCTGGTAACTCGGAACCCACTCGACGAACCGACGATAGGCGCTACAGTAGTCCTCGGGGATGAAGTTACCGCCGCATCCCCAGCTCTCATTGCCGACGCCCCAGAACTTGACCTGGAAGGGCTCGGGGTGGCCGTTAGCCGCTCGCTCGTCGGCCAGGGTGGTCGAGCCTGCGGGCGCGTTGCAATACTCGACCCACTGCTGAAATTCCTCGGGCGAGCCGGTGCCGACGTTCGCGGCGAGGTAGGGCTGAACCTCGCAAAGCCGGCAGAATTCGAGGAACTCGTGGGTGCCGAACTGGTTGGTCTCGGTTTCCTCACGCCATCGGCCGAAGCGGCGGGGGCGCCGATCGACGGGGCCGATCCCGTCTCTCCAGTGGTATCGGTCGGCAAAGCAACCGCCCGGCCATCGGACGACGACCGGACCGATCCGTTTCAGATGGTCGATGATGGCCCGCCGAATCCCGAAGACGTTCTCGATCTTCGAGTCGCGGCCAACCCAGATGCCATCGTAGATCACGCCGCCGATATGCTCGGCGAACTGGCTGTAGATGGCGGGCTCGATCCGGCCGATCGGCTCGTCGAGCAGGACGTTGATCGCGATCACCCGCATGGCGGGCGGCCTGGCTTCGAGATGCCCCGGGACCGAGGCGGAGGTCCCGCCGCCGACCAAACCGGCCAGCCCGAGGCGCATGGCCTCGCGTCGGTCCATCGAACGTCCGACCATGGTGAGGACCCCGTTGCGGGGATTAACGTGGAGAGAATGCCGGAGACAGGACTTGAACCTGCACGAGCATGGTTAGCTCACCAGCCCCTCAAGCTGGCGCGTCTGCCAATTCCGCCACTCCGGCGCGGGTTTCATCATTCGCTCTGGAAGAGATACCATCATGGGGTCGTCGGCCCCCAAAGTCAAGCTTCAATCCAGAACTCGAAGGGGTCGATCGAGGATTTCGAGGGTTTTCAGCTCCCTCGCGAGGGCGGCGGTCTCGTCGCGGCCGAGCGGACGGAGCGGGGGACGAACCGGTCCGCAGTCGGCGCCGATCATCCCCATCACGGCCTTCGAGGCCGGGAAGAACCCGTAACGACCGAGGACCTTCACCAGGCGAACCGCCGCGTACTGCTTCTCCCGGGCCGCCCTGAGGTCGCCGGCCTCGAACGATCGGATCAACCCCTGGAAGTGGCGAGCGGCGAAGTTGTACGTCGCCCCGATCGCCCCGCGGACGCCCATCGAGAGACCCGCTGTCAGGTAGTCGTCCATTCCGAAGAGAACGTCGAGCGCGCCGCCGTCGGACTGGACGCACTCCTGAAGGTCGATCAGATCGCCGTGCGAGTACTTCATCCCGCGGAGGGTCGGGATTCGGGACCGGGCCTCCCGGAGCACCTCCGAGGTGAGGAGCTTCGACCCGGTCATCATCGGGATCTCATAGTAATAAAACGGGAGCGGACCGGCGGCCTCGGCGATCGGGGCGAGGAAGTCGACCAGGTCGGCGGCGGTGGCGGGTCGGTAGTAGCTCGGCGCCACGGCTGCGATGGCCAGGGCGCCCGACTTCTTCGCATGAGCGGCCAGCGTGATGGCCTCGGCCTGGCAGTGGTGCCCGATGTGGACCGCGACCTTCAGCGAATCGCCGGCGGCCTCGGTCCATCGGTCGCAGAGAGCCATCCGCTCGTCGACCGTCATCGAGGCCCATTCGCCGGTGGTACCGGCCACGAAAACGGCGGAGATCCCCGACTCGCGGAAGAGCTCGGCTTGCCGGGGGACGGCGGCGAGGTCGAGGCGCCCGTCGGCATCGAACGGCGTGTGGGTGGCGGGAATCAGGCCGAGGAGAGGGCCAGGCATGTTGCAGCTCCGGTGGGTGTTCGAGAGAGAATCCAGCTTACGCGATGGCGGGCCTCGGAGCAAATCGCCTCTGCCTCGTTGCCCGGAACCCCGGCGCTTCTTACCATCACAGTCGGATCATCCCCTCTGAACCCGCACCAGGGAGAGAATTCCTATGAAGCGGTTCCTGATGGCCCTTGCCGCCGCACTCGAGCTGGGCGCTCCGATTCTCGCCGCCGACGAGGACGGCTGGATCGCACTCACCGGAGAAAAGCCCTTCGAAGCCTGGCGTGCCCCGGCCGCCGGCTGGTCAGAGGCCGGAGACGCCCGAATCGACCCGTCGAACCCGAAGAAACTCGTCCCGGTCGAGGGACGTGGAGTCGTGGTCTCCGGGCGGGTCGGCCGGGCCCGGAACCTTGTCACCCGCGAGCGATTCGGCGACATCGAGCTTCATCTCGAATTCCTGGTGCCGAAGGGGTCGAACTCGGGCGTGAAGTTCCAGGGGCTCTATGAAATCCAGATCCTCGATAGTTACGGTGTCGCCCAGCCGACCGGCAAGCATTGCGGCGGGGTTTACCCGAGGGCCGAACTCCTCCCCCGCTATCGATATCTCGACGAGGGGATTGCCCCGCGAGTCAACGCCGCCCGACCACCCGGCGAGTGGCAGACGCTCGACGCCGTTTTTCAGGCCCCTCGATTCGACGCGTCCGGAAAGAAGACCGAGGACGCCCGGCTCGTCCGGGCGGTGCTCAACGGGCAGCTCATCCATGAAAACGTTCCGCTGAAGACACCGACCGGTCACGCCTGGCACGACCGGGAAGTGGCCGAAGGCCCCCTCTTTTTGCAGGGCGATCACGGGCCGGTCGCCTTCCGGAACGTTCGGGTCCGGCCGATCAAGTCTCCGGCCGGAAACGAATGACCGGCTCTTGCTGTTGCTGGCCCTGTTGCTGGCGGTAGGAGGAGGGCTGGCCCGCCTTCCCTTTTCGTCCCTGTCGTTGCGACTGGAGCCAGGCACCCGAGGACCAGGGAGACTGGGTGGTCGACCACTCGCCCCAGTCGGGCGGAACACGCTCAATCGCCTCGACCTTCACGCTGACCGCGATCGACTCCTGGCCTCGGCCCTTCCAGACGCCCCGGTTCGGCGGGACGTCGGAGTAGTCCCGGCCGATCCCGATCTTGACGTAATCGTCGGCGGGGAAAGTGCCGTGGGTCGGGTCGAGGTCAATCCAACCGCCCCGGCCGTCCCAGACCTGGCACCAGGCGTGGGTCGCCAGTTCACCCGGCTGGTGGACGTATCCACTCACGTATCGGGACGGGAGCCCAATCCCCCGCGACGCGGCCAGGAAGAGGTGAGCGAAATCCTGGCAGACTCCCCGTCCGAGCCGGAGCGCCTCGGCCACCGGCGTTCTCGCGGTCGTCACCGTCTTCTCATAGATCAGACGTAAGCGCACGGCCTCCATCAGCCGGAGTGCGACCTCGGCAACCGAACCCTCCGACAACGGCAGAGAATCGAGGAAGGAATCCACCTCGGGCCCGTGCTTCACCAGCGGGCTCTGCTGGAGATACTCGATCGTCGAGGCGCCCCGGAAGGCGTCACTCTCGGGTAGGAACCGCGTCTCGATGAGCCGCTTCCGCGACGCCTCAGCCGCCCGATGCGTCCGGACGATCGACGACGATCGAATGAGCAACTCGCGATAGGATGTCAGGATGTTAAAGAGGTCGACCCGGTTGCCAAATCCATCACGATAGACCGTCACGGGCGCAGGAGGCGACGTGCTCAGATGGTAGCCGAGGTTCGTCTGGTCCTCGTCCGAAGGCGGCGACATCCGGACCTCGAACACCGTCTCCGAGACGGGCTCTGTGTACGACAACCGGGTCTCGTGCTGGACGCGGAGGAGCATGTTTTCGGCTCGATGGTGAGGGTTGGAGGGAGACGTGTTTTCGAATTCGGGATTCCTTATTTTATATTCCAGATTCCAGATTCCAGAAAACCAGAGAATGCAGGCAAATCCAACAGTCCAGATAAAATCATCTTTGAAACATACGCGTAATAGTGAATGAACCGTTTTTCTTTCAACCTCGTTGTACGACAGAACGCTTTCTGGAATCTGGAATTCGGAATCGGGAATCTCAGTGACCCGGTCTTAGGGCCAGGCAAGCTCAGACCAGGAAAAAGGTGCGTTGGATCTCCTCGCCGACGCGTTGACAGGTGGTCTGAATGCCGTCGAGGAACGGGAGGAGGCCGCGGTCGAAGATTTCGGCGACGTCGATGTAGCGGAGTTCGCTTTCGAGGCGGCCGAGGAGGCGTTCGGCCGAGCTGGCGACCTCGTCGTCGTCGCCTCCGACGATCTCCTTGAGCGATTCGCGACATCGGGCGACGCAGAACCGGATGGCGCGGGGGAAGTCGGGATCGAGGACCAGGAACCGGATCACGCCGACCGGCTCGACGCGGTCGCGCTCGGATCGGAGGTAGGTCCCGTACGCGGAGCAACTGCGGAGGAGGCCCGTCCATCGGACGAGATCCAGCCCGTTCTCGCCCGAGGCGGGGTCGGCGGGGACGATGGTGGCCTGGCACCTCGCGTGGAGGATCCGTCCCATGATGTCCACTCGTTCGAGGTAGCGACCTAGCTGGAGGAAGTGGTAGACCTCGTCTCTCGGGAGTGTGTTCTGGATCAGACCCTCGAAGAGGATGCACGATTCCTTGATCGTCGTGTAGAAGCCTGAGGGGCTGGCGACGAAGCGTCGTCGGGCTCGCTGGCTGCCCAGGTAAAGGTACAGGCGGTTGATTTGCCGCCAGACGTCGACGCCGATCACTTCCTGGGTGCTTCGGGCGTTTTCTCGGGCCCGGGAGATCATGCCGAGGATCGATTGCGGGCTTCGGCGGTCGAACGTGAGAAACTCGAGGACGGCCGTCCGGTCGGCGCCTGGGCGTCCGTCCTGGAAGGACTCGCGGGAGGCGAGGATGGTCAGGGCCAGTTCGACCGGCGAGGAGTCGCCGGGTCCGGCCTGGACGCCAGCGTCGAGTTCCAGGTTGAGGCCGATGTCGAGCAGTCGGGCGACGTTTTCGGCGCGCTCGATGTATCGGCTGGTCCAGAAGAGGCTCTCGGCGACGCGGCTAAGCATGCTCAGCGCCTCTCAGGACCCAGGTATCCTTTGTCCCGCCCCCTTGAGAGCTGTTGACGACGAGGCTTCCCTCGGGGAGAGCCACGCGGGTCAGGCCGCCGGGGAGCACCTGGATTTCCTCGCCATAGAGGACGAACGGGCGGAGGTCGACGTGCCGGCCGTCGAGGTGTCCGTCGATGAAGGTGGGATGCCGGCTGAGCTGGATGGTCGGCTGCGCGATGTAGCCGCGCGGGTTGTGCTCGATCTTGCGAGCGAATTCCTCGCGCTGCTCGCGGGTGGAGGCTGGCCCGATCAACATGCCGTACCCGCCGGAGGCGTCGACCGCCTTGACGACCAGGGAATCGAGGTTCGCCAGAATGTGCTGTCGATGTGAGGGGACCAGGGGACGGAAGGTCTCGACATTCGCCAGGATCGGCTCCTCGCCGAGGTAGTACTGGATGATATCCGGGACGAACGGATAAATTCCCTTGTCGTCGGCCACGCCGGTACCGAGGGCATTGGCGAGTCCGATGTTCCCGGCGTGATAGGCGGCGATCAGCCCCGGGACGCCCAGGAGGCTGTCGGTTCGGAACGTGAGTGGGTCGAGGAAGTCGTCGTCGATCCGGCGGTAGATCACGTCGACCCGCTGAAG
>DAHZZC010000532.1 GCA_027435495.1 Planctomycetales bacterium | reverse complement strand
TACCGCCTCGGCCGCGATCGGGCGGCCGGATTCCCTCGGCTTTGAGGACCTCGATCATAAGCGAAAGGCCGAGGCGCGGCGACGGGGTCACTTCCCCGCCGCCCGGTTCGGGATTACGATAACCTCCCGAGAAGTCCGCGTCCGAAAAAACGGAGGACCGATGGCACGCGGCGGCCCGTCCCGAGCATGAGATCCCCGGAGGCTGAGCGAGATTTGAGGACATCACGAACGGGAGCGGCTCCGATGGATTCGACGCGTGGACTGATCCTGGCGATTCTCTGGTTCCTGATGGCGGACGTGGCCGGCGGAACGCTCGGGCTGGTGGCCGGGCGGTGGGCGATGCCGGGCGTCGAACCGCTGCTGGGCGGCCTCGCCGGCGGCGTCTTGCTGGTAAGCGTCCCACTCGGCCTGTTCGCGGGAGGACTTCTGGGCGCCGCGTCGTTCGGATGGCTCGCCGCCTCGTGCCTGGGAGCGTCCCGGCCGGCGATCGTCGGCCGATGAGGGAGTGATCGTCCATGAATCCGGTCCGGGTCGCGGTCGTCCAGGCAGCATCCATCGCCTTCGATCGCGACGCGACCCTGGTTCGCCTCGCCGAATTATCGGACCAGGCCGCCCGGTCAGGCGCTCGTCTGATCCTATTCCCTGAGGCGTTCGTTTCGGGCTACCCGCGCGGACTCGACTTCGGCGCCCGGGTCGGCTCGCGCACGCCCGAAGGGCGCGAATGGTTCCGTCGCTACTGGGAGGCGAGCGTCGACGTCCCCGGCCCGGCGACCGAGGCCATCGGCGTGATCGCTCGACGGACCGGCGCTCACCTGGTGATCGGCGTGACCGAGCGCGAGGGCGGAACGCTCTACTGCACCGTCCTCTTCTTCGGGCCGGACGGGACCTTCCTGGGCAAGCACCGGAAGTTGATGCCAACCGCCTCCGAACGGCTGATCTGGGGCCAGGGAGACGGCTCAACCATGCCCGTCCTCGAAACGCCGATCGGCCGCCTGGGCGCCGTCATCTGCTGGGAAAACTACATGCCGATGCTCCGGATGCACATGTACGCCCGGGGCGTCCAGCTCTACTGCGCCCCAACCGCCGACGGCCGCGAAAGCTGGCTCTCGACCCTGCGCCACATCGCGATGGAGGGTCGGTGCTTCGTTCTGGGGTGCAACCAGTACGCTCTCCGATCGGACTACCCGGCGGATTACCCGGCGATCCAGGGGGATCTTCCGTCGACGGTGATGTCGGCAGGCGGGAGTTGCATCGTCGACCCGCTCGGCAAGATCCTCGCCGGTCCAGCGGTCGACGGCCCGGCCATCCTGACCGCCGACCTCGACCTCGACGAGATCCCCCGCGCCCGGCTCGATTTCGACGTTGTCGGCCATTACGCAAGGCCCGATGTCTTCCGGCTGGTCGTCAACGAGGCCGCGACGCCCGCCGTCGTCCGCGAGAATCACCCCTCGGGGTGATCCGGGCCTTATCGCGGCACAAAGAACAGTCCGCGGTTGATCCCGGGCGAATCCTCGTAGAGCCGCATCTGGATGCCCGGCGCCTCCTCGACCACCTCGCCGGGACGGATGTTCGGCTGAAGGCCCGTCGCCAGCTTCGGGGCGGGCGGAACCCAGGTCGCGATGTTCAGCATCAGGAGCGAGAAGTCGGCGAAGTCCTTCGAGCGCCCGGGCGCGACCCAGGCGTAGGTCCTTCCACAATGGGCCACGATGCAGGCCCCGCGCGGGACCTCGCGACGGGTCCCCGTGCGGATCCAACCTCGGTGGATCTGGACATCATTCTGGTTCTTGAGGATGTCGTCAAGCCTGGCGGCGTCGGCGGGGTCGATCTCCTCGATCCCCATCGCAAGCTGATACGCGGCACGCATCGCCCGGAGTCGGTCGGGGTTCGACATCGGGTTGAGCGTCCAGTTGCCGGTCACCGACCGCGAGGCGCTCGAATTCAGAGTCGCTGTGGTAAAGGCGTGCGGCTGAAGGAAGAGCGAATACAGACCGCCCGCGGCATTGTCCTGGATGTTCGCCGTTCCGCTATTGATGACCGAGTAGTACGGAATTGCACCGGGACTTGCCGCGAGCCGGGCAAAATTCTCGATGACCTGCCGCTCCTGAATCTCGGGGATGGTCTCGCTCAGTCGCAGGGTAGTGAATCGAAGCTGTCGCGAGTTGCACCCGAGCGCGGCGAGCATCGCGAGGAGCAGTAGGTATCCCGGGCGCCTCCGTGCGCGTGCTGGCTTCATCCATCGACCCTTCCTGAGTCGTCGTACTGCATCAACCGCCGAGCTTCTCATCGGCCCCGGCCTCGAGACCGCTGCAAGCGCCCTCCGGTGAATCGGCGGACACGATCCGAAGGCTCGGACTGGCGAAATCCCGGCGGTTGATCCGACGTTCGGGGTCGCTCCGTCGAGGAGTCGGGAGCCCTCTCACACCAGGTCGGACCTCAATAGCCGCCTTCGGGTAAGCCGCGACCACCCCACGCCCTCGAAGTTCGCGAAAGACCCCACTTCGCGCCGCCGAAAGAATACCCTATCAATAAAGTCGACTCGCCGAGCCCGCTCGGAGAGCCGACGACCGCGATGACGATCCCCCACCCCGCGCACCCGCGAGTCCGGGCCCGTCCCTCGCGCCTTCCTTCGAGACCCAGGAGCCGCCTCGATGAGCCTTGCCGCCGCCACCACCATCCGAGTCGGACACAGCCCCGATTCGGACGACGCCTTCATGTTCTATGCCCTCACCCACGATAAGATCGATACCGGCGGCCTCAAGTTCGTCCACCAGCTTGAAGATATCGAAACCCTCAACCGACGCGCCCTCTCCGGCGAACTCGAAGTCTCCGCAGTCAGCATCCATGCCTTCGCGTATCTTGCCGACAAGTACGCCCTCCTCGCCTCGGGCTCCAGCATGGGCGATCGATACGGGCCAACCCTCGTCACCCGCGAGGCCATGAACCTCGATGACCTCAAGGGCCGCACCATCGCGATCCCGGGCAAGCTCACAACCGCCTACTTAACGATGCAACTGTGCCTGGGTAAAGACACTCCGGTGGTGGTGATGCCGTTCGACGAGATTCTGCCGGCGGTGGCCGAGGGGAAGGTCGAGGCGGGGCTGTTGATCCACGAGGGGCAGCTCTATTACGGGGACAAGGGGCTGCACCAGGTGGTGGACCTGGGGGAGTGGTGGTTCCAGCAGACGGGGCTCCCACTGCCGCTCGGTGGAAACGTGGTCCGTCGCGATCTGGGAACGGAGATGGTCGAGAAGATCGCCCGGATGCTGAAGGAAAGTATCCAGTACGCCCTCGATCACCGAGCCGAGGCGCTGGAATATGCCCTCCGCTATGCTCGCGACCTCGAACCGGCGCTGGCCGATCGGTTCGTGGGGATGTACGTCAACGACTGGACGATCGATTACGGACCGAGAGGTCGCGAGGCGGTTCGCACACTCCTGGCCCGCGGGGCGGAAGCGGGTTTAGTCCCGGGCCCGCTTGACGTACAATTCGTGGGTTGACCCCCCGCCTGTCCGCGAGAGGATAACCATGCCGAGTTCTTTCGACGCCCGATCGACGCTCCAGGTGGGAGGGAAGACCTTCCATTATCATCGGCTCGACGCCCTGAGCCGCGCCGGGCTCGATATTTCGCGATTGCCGTTCTCGCTCAAGATCCTGCTGGAAAACCTGCTCCGCCACGAGGACGGCGTCACGGTGACCGCCGACGACATCCGGGCCCTCGCCTCCTGGGATGCGAAGGCCGAGCCCAGCACCGAGATCGCGTTTCGGCCAGCCCGCGTGCTCTTGCAGGATTTTACCGGCGTCCCCGCGATCGTTGACCTCGCCGCGATGCGAGACGCCATGCAGCGGCTCGGCGGCGACCCGAAGAAAATCAACCCGCTCCAGCCCGTCGAGCTGGTGATTGACCACTCGGTCCAGGTGGACGAGGCCGGAACCCCGCAGGCGTTCGCCGTCAACGCGGACCTCGAAATGCAGCGGAATCGGGAGCGTTATGCCTTCCTGCGCTGGGGTCAGAATGCGTTTGACAACTTCCGGGTCGTCCCGCCGGACACCGGGATCGTCCACCAGGTCAATATCGAATATCTGGCCCGAGTGGTCTTTGCAACCCGCCAGCAGGGCACTTCCTGGCTCTATCCGGACA
>DAHZZC010000531.1 GCA_027435495.1 Planctomycetales bacterium | reverse complement strand
CGGTGACGGTCCAGGGAGGGGACGAACCGTGAGGATGCCCAATCGTCCCGGCCCGAGGCGGGAAACGGCCGGTTACACCCTGATCGAACTCCTGGTCACGATCGGGATCATCGGGATCCTGGCGGGGCTCTTGCTCCCCGGCGTGCAGGCCGCGCGCGGCGCGGCGAGGCGCGCGCGATGCATCAGCAACCTGAGACAAATCGCCCTGGGGCTCCACAACTATGCGGGGAACTGGAACGCCATCCCGCCGGCGGTGATCAGTTATGCCCCGCCGACCCTCGGCGGTCGGAGGATTTACGCCTCACCCCAATCGGTCGTCCTCCCGTACATCGAGCAGGCGACGCTGTTCGATTCGATCAACTGGCGGATTCCCAGCTTCGAGGCGACAGACCTGGAGAAAGAAAACAGGACGGCGGCACTCACCACCGTCGCGACCTTTTTATGCCCGGCCGATCCGAACGGGCGGCCAGCGCCCCATGCTGGGAACAGTTATCGGGGTAGCCTGGGCGTGTGCAAGGTCTGCGACCAGGCGAATCACGGCGCCTTTACCTTGGGTGCGAATCGGCTGGATAGCTTCACCGACGGACTCTCGAACACCGTGCTCCTTTCCGAGAAAGTGATCGGTTCTGGTCCGTGGGGGACCTTCTCGCCCTTCCGCGACTGGCGCCAGGCCACCATCTCACCGCAATCCGCCTCCCGATCCGCCGACGTCTGGAGCCGTCTCTGCTCCCGTCCGGAAATCAACTGGCCCGAGCGGACGGATGGAGGATCCACCTGGATGATCAGCGGGGCGATCTACACCTTGTTCTATACCTCGATCCCACCGAACAGTCCCATCCCCGACTGCGGCACCACCGTTGGGCTAGGGACCGGAGTCTTCGCGGCGCGCAGCTACCATCCGGGTGGCGCCAACGCCGCGATGGCGGATGGGAGCGTTCGTTGGATTCCCGCCCAGATCCATACCTCCGTCTGGCGCGCGATGGGCACCAGGGACCTGGGCGAGGTCGTTTCGGAGTGAAAAAACGTTGATCCTGTTCCCTTTACCCCGAGGAGGTTGGCGCATGACCTCGAAGACTTCGATCGTCAAACTCGCGGTGTCTCTTGGCCTCGTCGTTCTGGCATCCGTCCTGATCACGCTCGCCGAGGGCGAGCTCCGTGCCCAATCCGGGTTGATTTGCGTCCCAATGGGTTGGTGCGGCTGCGCCACCTGCAATAACTGCCCCGGCGAAAACACGATCATCAACTGCAACGTCAGCCCGCCGTCCGGCTTTCAGTGGGGTGGGTGCGGGGATTCAGGGGGAGGCTGCACGCAGGGCACCGTCTCTTGCGGCGGTTATCAATGGAACTGTGAAGGAACAAAAAGGCTCAACGAGAACTCGGTGTGCAACCCTATTTTGACCTATTGCCAGTAGGCTTCTCCGTGGCTCCGTCTCTTGCGCGACGAGGTTTCGGAAGGGTCGCCCCGCCGGAGGTGAAAGCCGGCCGTCACCTCGTCGTCTCCCGCCATGGGCGTACCGGAATGGCTCTGCCCGGGCCAGTGTCGTTCCTCGAGTCTCCTCGTCCATTCGCGTTTCCCCTTCACCCAACCGTACTCTCCTTCCAGAGTGGAGACGGCCATGCAAGACGCCAGGGCAAGCCTCGCCCCCCGCCTGGCCATGGAGATGAGATCCTGGAAATCGATCGAAATGCATGTGTCCGAAGATCGCGTCTTCAACGCCGCGTTTCTTTCGGACAATGTGATACCGTGCGAGATCCTGGAGGAGACCTACATCGAGGATTCCCAGGGAAACCGATTCTACGATTCCTTCAGCTCGACGCGAAGCCGCCCGGACCTGAAGATGCGCGAGACCTTCTTTTGCGATGGTCGGCAATCCGTCCGCCTCGTCTTCGACATCATGAATTACAAGATCGACAAGCCCATCGAGGTTGTGATCGAACGAAATTTCGGGCGGGAGGGAAGTTCGTGCGGTACCTCCAGACCGATGCCTTACCAGATCTTCTTTCTCAATAAGATCCCTCTTGATGAAGCACTCTCGAAGGCCACGCACCTTCGTGGAGACCGGGCTCTGGGACGGCCGTGCGAGGTCTTTCTCTTCTCGAATGTACCTTGCCACAACTCAACACGAGAGCAAGTTTACTATCTGGACAACGAGACCGGCATCCCTCTGGTCCACCTCGAATACAACTCTCGGAGCGACTACCTCGCGGGACGTGAGGCAATGCGTTGGGAGGCGCGGTCCCTTGATACCATCCAGGGACACCACTTCCCGCTGAAATCCCATGATGTGGTTTACCAGGTGGATCCCCATACGGGCCGGCTCGCTCTTTGGCTCACGGCGGACATCACCGTGAAATCGCTTTCCTACAACAATCGATATAACAGGGAACGATTCTGGCCTGGCCCGGAGCAGGGCCTCGTGGGGGACGAAATGATCCCGCACCAGGATCTCCACCCTGGCGAAGCCCGCGTCATCCATCCGGGGCAGCCAACGGTGGCCATCTCGGCGGACCCGCCGACGGATTGGACCCCCACGCTTTCGGGGTTTGGGATGGGCGTCGGCCTGCTCATGCTGGCCGCCGCCCTGATCGCGCGGTGGTGGCGCCGTTGAGGATCGAATCCGGCCGGACGGGCGGTGTCAACAAGAGACAACGAGGTGGGCCAGATCGTCCGCGCGATCCGGCCGGCTCAAACCTTCTTGCTCGGCCGGAACGATCGGGTCAACACGCGGTTGAGCGGGTCGGGGACTTCCAGGCCGAGCGAGAACAGTTCGTGGCTGAGGTCGCCCGGGCCGTCGAAGTGGATTTGATGGCCGCGGGGGGCGTGCCAGAGGACGTAGCGCTCACTCCCCAGAAGGCAACTCGTCATCCGCCTCGTCGTCATCGGAGGAAGAGGTTTCCGGGTCGTCCCGAGGAGATTCCTCGTCGTCTTTCAGGAAGGAGAAGAGATCGGGCTCGACAGAGAGCGACTTCCGCCAGGCCGGAGGGACATCGAGCGCCCCGGCGGCTCTCAGTTCATCGACGGAGATCAAGTGTCGGTCCTTCACAGATCGCCTCCAGCAAACGGGCCTGATCGGGCTCCAGATCGACGAGCAGCGCGAGCACATGCACGACGTTGAGCAATTCGGTCGTGTATTCCGAGAGCCAGTGGTCGGGCTGGATCTCGCCCAGCCGGGAGGGCGGCCGGCGGTCGCCGATGATCGGCCGCTCTCGGTTCTTCTTGCGGTAGCTGAACCATTGCGTCAGGACGCGCTTGCCGGAGACCTCGTATCGCCAGACCGCGGGCGGCACGTCGTCGATAAACCCATCCCCGACCAGCAGCCGCTTCCCGCTCTCATCATACCCCATTTCGTCGGGCATGGACTCGGGATCGTCGGGGATCGCGCCGTCCTTCGGGATACGCGGGGCCCTATCTTTTGGCGTACCCGTTCACAGGCCGAAGATGTGAGCCGTTCAGGTGCGAAAAGTGGCCGGCTCGAGGAGGGAACCCGACCGCACGAGGGTCAGAGGTATCTCCGAAGATATATCTGTATACAGGACCGACGCGCGACGCCCCGCGTGCCTCCGGTCCCCATCGGTGAATTCACGACCCCAGTCTCCTTCTCACAAGTGGTGGTGTTTTCGGCTGAACCGTCCGAAATCTTGAGCACAACGGGCCTTACGTCGCAGTCCCCCCGGCCGGCCGCCCGTAGCTGGAACTCTTCGTGGGAAGCATGGTCGCGCCACGCCCCAGGAGAAACCTCCACTTGTGAGCTCCCCGTCCCCCGGACCGAAAAACGAGGAGCAGCTCATCGATCCCGCTACAGAGAGACTTCCAGCGGGATAAATCCACCATGCAACTTACAATCCTCCCAGTCGTTGGGAGCGAAGGGATAAGAGTCCGCTTGGAAGGCGTTCATCAGGTAACTTGGGTAGAGGCGGCTGAACGGGGTCGCCTGAACCAAATGCTTGCCAAGGATTCCTTCGATATCGAGTCTTTCGGCGTCGGTTATGACCGGCATCGTCGTGGTGTCCAGGATCGGAACCCCAGCCTTTTCATAACAGTAGTGGGCGAAAGACGAACAAGAGAACCCATAGACGGAACGCGAGAAGGGATAGAGCGGGTGGCTGTTCGGCAGCGGATCGCCCATCCAGTAGCATTTCTCTACGTTTTCTCCCTCGAAGACCGATGGGTCGATCTCGTAGTACACTCGAGCCTGGTCGATAACGTCATCTCTCGTCAAATCGTCCAAATCATTTCGGGTTCCGCAGACGTCGATACGCGATTCGTTTCTGCCATCCCCACCGGTCCAAATCTCGTTTGTGATTAGGTTGCCCATATGAATCACGGTTGCGGGCTGGTGGAGGTGATAATTCTCCAGACTTTCCTCGACGATCCCGGTGTGGGCGAATCTCCTGGCTTTCCACTTGTCTCCGACAGGATCGGCAATTTGGAACACCATGTCGCCACGCCGGACGTCCCCGGCCGATCCGGGGACGAGAAAAACTACCAACGGCATGCGGGGAGATCCTTTTTGAAGCAAATTGGAGCGTTATGGGGCGCTGGGCTCTCTCATCGTGAGCTTCGAGATGATGCGTTGCTGGAGGTCCGGTGGCATATCCGGCACGACGATCTCGGCAAGGAACTTTCTGATGGCAAGGTTCTGCTTGGCTTCGACCATTAGCCTTAGGGCGTCGGCGTACCAGTGAAATCGATTATCGACCTCCGCGAAGTCCAGGGGTCTCCGGAGGAACTGGTAGAGAACCTGCATCCTGAGCGGGTGGTCGTGGAGCGATGCAAGGCATGGGCTCGGATCTTGGCCTGTGCGGCCCAGCAACTCGAGCAAGCGACCCATGATCCCGGGCCTGTTACCTAGGTTCTCGGTCGACTTGTCCGCGACGAAGCGATCCCACACTGTCAGGAGTGATGCCCGAAGTACCGACTCGGCGAGGACGGCGGAACTGACCTTCCTCGCCGCCTGGCTGATCGACTCGAGGATTGGGGTCAGCTCAAAGGCCGCGACATTCGGAAGGTCGCTCGTGATCGTCCCGACTGCATGGACCGGGGAGGTTTCCGCCAGCGTTCGGAACGTCTCCACAGAGAATCGTTCACGCCAGCGAGGCGCAAACTCGGCAGCCCTGGATTCGCCATACAGGCGGACGATGCTTGCCGTGATCGAAGCGATCTCCACGCTCTTAATCGTCTGCTGCAAGCGCGCGAGCGGCATCGCGTAGAGATGGTTCTCCCGGATGGGTTCCGCCAGATAGCGATCGATCAGTAGCGGCACAGAGCGATGGTTGTAGCGGGCCAGAATCTCGATGGCAGCGAGGCGGTTGAAATCGCCGATCACTTGCCCTGCGATGCGGTCCGAGATGACCCGGTGAGAGAGCCAATCGAGGATTGTGGTCTGGATATTCTTCTGCTCATCAAGCCAGCGGAGGGTATCCCTTCCCCTGGACTGGAGCACAGCGCGGTCGCACGTCAGGAGCTCACGCACAGGGCCGAAAGCGGGACGACGCGAATTGGTCGCGGCGCCCAGTGCGCGCGGGGTCCTGACCCAGTCGCGCTCCGTCCTGCGAATCCAATGAGAAGTCGCCGCTCTACGAACCTCGAATGTGGTACTCATTGCCCCTCTCCGCTCTCATCGCTGTCGGAACGCACGACTAGAACGCGAACGTTCTGGGCTTCACCTCCTTTTGCGAGCGTCGCGTTCTTTTTCAAGGCCCTGTCCACCTGCTTTTTGAGGTCTTTCAAACTGGACGGGTCGAGCGAGAAGGTCTCCGTGCTCGTCCGAACGCCGCCATTGAAGCGGATGACAAGCGTGTTCGTCAGGACGTTCGCCTTCACCTCGTCGCCACCCTGATCGAAGAGTGGCCTTAGGTCGGAGTAGAGGTTGATCGCGAAGACGCGATTACCCCTAGCGTCGATCAGCGCCTCGGCCTTGCCCTCGATCTTCATCGTGTCGGAGCCGAGTAACTCGGCAATGGCGGGCTCGCTCTCAGCCCATTGGGCCGCATCTTCCTCGGTGAAGCTCCCTCCCGGCTCCTCCGCTGACGAAATCTGCGTGATGGCCTCGCCAAGGCCCGAGACCATGTCGGTGGCGGAGACGTCGAACCGATGCATCGTGCGGCGGATGGGGAAGACGACGTCCCGAAGGATCAATTCGATCGTTTCCGAGAGGTCGACGTCCTCCATCTTCTTGCCGACAGCGAGGGCGCGGATTCCGGCGGCGTCGAGCGCAGGCCCTGTCTCGCGCAGAGCTTCGGTGAGATGCTTAATCCTCTCGGGACCGAGCTCGATTAGCTTCTTGAAGGCAGAGTACGCCTCTTCGGGTATGTGTACTAATGTCGAATTATACATAGGGTTCCCCGAGAATACTTCCTTCTAAAATGAGCGACGCATTGGGGGAACAAGGGGAATCCAGTAAACTAAGATCATAGCCGATCTCGCCCGGCGTTCAAGATCGGTCGGGGCGTCTCGATCGTCCTAAGCCGGCTAGGTCGTCCGGCTTGCGTTGCTCATCCTCGTCAGACCTTCCAGTCAGCCATCGCCAGACCCTTCGCGAAGGGAAGCGGTGTCGCTTCATCTTTTCTCCGCCCCGACGGGATTCGGGCCGCCACTCGGCCGGTCGGATCGGTCCGGTCACGCGATCTCGACCCGTCCCCGACCCGCCCGGCCAACCGTGAGCCCGACCGGCTCAGTCTGCCCGCCCGCCTGTCGGATCGCCGGGACCGTCAGCCGTGGAGGCGGGACTCCGTCCATCGGTCACTCGGTCGAGGTACGGGTTCGGTCGGCCCAGGTCCGACGGGACCGGGGTTGTCGGTCGGCCGGGGTATCATCCCAGCCGAGCGCCGGCCGGGATGGGCCGAGCCGGGGCATTTTCCGCCGCGACGGACGGTCCAATTGTTGGGGAAGGAGCCAGCGAGGTTGCTCGCTTCGGTGTGATCGACCGAAGCAGCCAAGGAAGTCGATGCGCGCGTCGGTGTCGGATCGCACGAAGCATCCAGGTCGTAAGTTGGAGGGTCGATATTCGGTGTACCCTTGTCACTACCGAGTCTTGAACGGTTACGTCGACGATTCAAATTGATTTTATGATCATAACATGAAGTTTCCAGGGAGACATCAGACGAGGACGCCGGCGAGGTGAAGATTCATCGCGCTCGGACTGCCCTTGATTCCCGTACTCTCAAACCTTCTTGCTCGGCCGGAACGATCGGGTCAACACGCGGTTGAGCTGGTCGGGGACTTCCAGGCCGAGCGAGAACAGCTCGTGGCTGAGGTCGCCCGGGCCGTCGAAGTTGATTTGATGGCCGCGGGGGGCGTGCCAGAGGACGTAGCGCTCGCTCCCCTGGAAGTCCAGGTGCGCGATCACCAGGCTGTTGTCTCGGTAGACCCAGACCGCCACCAGCGCCTTGCTCGATGAGCCCTTTGTCCGGACCGTCGGCGTCACCAGCTCGATCTGCTTTTGAGGCATCCCCTGAATCGCAATCTGACCGGCTGACCGGCCCCGGATCGAGGGGATCACCGTCAGCCGATACGGACCGACCGGAACGTGTCGGTGGCTCGGCGGACGGGCGCCCGGGCGAGCCTGCGTTTGCTGCAACGCCGCCAGCGCCTCCTTCCAGAGGTCGTGCAACTCCGCCTGCGAGAATCGGAGCGGGTCCGGGTCCGCCAGCCGGGCCACCTCGCGGCCGGCGTCCTCCGGCTCGTCGGCGATCTCCGCGAGGGCGACCGCCCCGCCCTCGATCGAGATCGAGGCCGCCAGCCGATCGTCGGCGTCGGGCGAGGCGAACGGGTCGCCCTCCTCATCGTCGAGCCGCGGACTCTCCACCATCAGGTCGAGCGAATCGTCCAGGTGCGCCACCAGCGGGGCCGGGACGTCGTACTTCAGTGCCCGGTCGAGCAGAACACCGGCATCCGGCACGTGGATCACCCGGGCGCAGAGGTAATCCCAGGCCATCTCGGCCTTCGACCTCGTCCGGCGCTGCCAGCGTGCCCGCTCGATCAGCGGGTAGACAACCTCCGGCCACATCGCCGTGCTGGCCGGGTCGCGGTGGGCGCCGGCGGTCGCGTAGCGGAGGACCGTCGCCCGGAACCGCGGGTCCATCCGCCACTTCTCGGCGAGCAGGTTCCACCGCTCGACCAGGACGTCGTCGACCTCGGTCCGAGGCGGGGCGATCAGGTTCAGGTCTTCCAGCCGCTGCGGCATCAGCCCGGGGTTGAGCACACCACGGTCGTCGAGCATGTGTTCGCGCGCGTATGCGCTCGCCTCGGCAATCGCCTTGCGCGTCCGACGGAAGAGCTTCCGCAGCGCCGGACTGCTCCGAGCCGCCAGGTACTTCGCCGCGACCACCGGCGAGAGCGCCACCCGGACCTCGATCCGCTGGTCCAGCAGTTCGGCCGCCTCGGCAATCGCCTGGTCGTCGGCCCCGGCGACCATCACGTGGGTCATCGCCAGCAGCAGGCGGGCGCGGTCGGCGTTGCGCGGGTCCATCGGCCGGCGCATCAAGATCCCCCGGCGCCTCGATCCGCTCAGCAAATAGGCCAGGTAGTGGCCGGTCAGGTAGCGTTCCTCGGGCGAGAGCAGGATCGGGCCGTCCAGGACCGTTTCGAGCATCCGACGGAGCAAGGGCGAGCGGACCAGCGCCGTCAGGCCGCCGGTCGTCGCGACGCTCGCCGACGAGGGCGGCCGTCCCGAGGCGAGAGAGGTGGTCAGGCTCCGGCTCGATGGCGGGGCAACCGCGGTCTCGGCGGGCGTGCCGTTGGCCGACGGAGGTCCGGCCGAGGCGGTCCTCGGCATCTCGACCGTCACCGCGGTCGCCGAGGGCCCGTCGGCCGGAGCGGCCCCGGCGGCCGTCCGCTCGGTCGCGGCGCGCTCGGCCTCCCGCCGCAGAACCTCGGCGATCGACGACCCCGACCTCGGTCGGTCGTCGGGCCGCTTGGCGAGCATCGAAAGGATCAGCGCCTCGAGATCCTCGGTGATCGGAGCACCCTTCGTCCGCGGCGGTGCCGGCGCCGTCGTGGCGTGCTGCGCCATGATCGTCACCGAGTTCCCCGCAAACGGCGTCGAGCCGACCGTCGACTCGTAAACCATCACCCCCAGCGAGTACAGATCGCTCCGGAAATCGAGCGGAACGCCGCGGGTCTGCTCCGGACTCATGTAGAGCGGCGTCCCTCGGATCGCCCCCGAGTCGTCCCCCTGCTCGACAAGAATCGAAAGGCCGAAGTCCGAGAGCTTCGGCGCGTCGGTCCCTGTGAGAAGGACGTTCCCCGGCTTGATGTCGCGGTGGACGACCCCCTGATGGTGGGCGTAGTCCAGCGCCTCGGCGACATCCGCGAGGATCCGAAGGCGGTCGTCGATCGCGAGGTTCCGCCACCGTCGCGAATAGGTCGAGCCGTCGACCTGCTCCATCACCAGAAAGCAGAAGCCGTCGGACTCGTCGAAATCGTAAATCCGGACCACGTTCTCGTGGAGCAGCCGGGCGGCGATTCGGGCTTCGAGCCGGAGCCGCTTGCCGACCTCCTCGCCGCCCCGATCCTTCAGCACCTTGATCGCGACGCTTCGATCGAGAACCTGGTCGACCGCCGAGTAGACCGCGCCCATCCCCCCGCGACCCAGCTCCTTTTCGAGCAGGAACCGCTGTTTGAGCATCGTCCCGATCTCGATCGCCATGGAAGGCCCCCTCACCCCCGATCCGCATCGCGATGCGACGGATCAGGAGATCCCGCCCGCTCGGCCCGGGCCTCGGCGCCCAGGTGTTCTTCCCCCCGATCCTGTATGTTAAGATGCTTCCGCCGAATCCACAACGGTTTGCTCCAGGGCACCGCCGGGCCGGGAGAGGGGAGAGGGGAGCGCCGAGAGCCCGCTTCAGGCCGTGATCACGGCGAGGTCGGGGGCTGGACCTCCCGGGGCACCGTCCTCGACGGCGCCCCGGACCGACCGGATCCGTCTCAAGGTCGCGGCGGGGAGCCGTCCTGTTGCGCCTCGAGGGGCAGCCTGGCGGCCTCGGTCACTCGATCGAAGAACAGGTCGTGGTTGACGTGG
The DNA here is from genome assembly GCA_027435495.1 of Planctomycetales bacterium. GTDB lineage: Bacteria > Planctomycetota > Planctomycetia > Isosphaerales > Isosphaeraceae > JAKAUH01. The sequence goes on along the minus strand of DAHZZC010000531.1, from coordinate 2,953 downwards.
TAGATCATCTCGGCGATCTCGGAATCGCTGTAGTATTTCTTGAGCTCGTTGAAGTCGGCGTCGCCGATCCGTGCCGGGTCGACCGTCAGCTTGCTCGCGAATGCGAAGGCGGCGCGCTCCCCGAGCGTGAACCGTGACGCATCCGCCCGGTCGATGGCGAAGATGGCGTCGTCATGGACGCCCAGCCCGCGGAGACGCTCGCGCGCGTGGGCCAGGGCGTACCAGGCCCGATCGGCGCGGGCGGAGACCCAGGCAAGTTGGGCGTTGAGACGGGCCGGGAGGGCGCCCTTGGTCTCGGAAATCCTCAGCGTGGCGATCCGTGCCGGGCCCGCCTTGGGGAAGTGGACCAGGAGGCGAACCCAGTTCGGCAACGGCCGATCGGGCGGGAAGGTGCCCTCGGGCAGCAGGGCCCGCGCGACCGACTCTTCCACCAGCGCGAACCTCGGCCGACGTTCGCGGCACTCGGCCCATTTCGCCTCGACGACCGAAGGGGGCTCGAGGGCCGGGCGGGGTGCCGGTGCCGCCGGGCAACGCGCCCCGCGACTCCCCGGCGCCGCGGGGCCGACGCTGGTGAGGCTCTCCGCATACTTGGGGGAGGTTGGCCGGAGGAAGTCGCGGAACTCCTCCTGCGTCAGTCGAAGTGGGCCGGTCCACCGGTTCATGGCATTGAAGCCGGCCACGATCCCGATCATTTCGAGCACCTGCCGTTCGCTGAAATGCTGGCGCACCGCGGCGATGTCGTCATCGGTGATCGTCTGGGGCGCCACCGTGAGCTTCCGGGCCAGGTTCAGGGCGGCGCGCTCGGCCAGGGTGAACGGGGACCAGTCTCCGTCCAGCGCCGCGATCCGGTCCTCGGAGACCCCGAAGGCGTTCAGTTGCGTCTCGTTATGCCCCATGCAGTATATGCAGTTGTTGCTCCGGGAGACCACCCAGAAGAGCATCGTCTTGAAGGCGTAATCGAGGGTCATGTTGGGATCAGGGTCGATCCGTCGAGAAGGGTCGGTGTTGCCGATCGCCTCGGATGGCGGCGCTTTCGGGTCGCGCAGGGCCTGGATATCCATCTCGAGCGTGCGGCCGTCCATCAGGAAAAAGAAGCCACCGCGGAGCTCCGGGGGGAGCAGGCTGCGTACTCGCCGCGTGCCGACGAAGGGATTCTTATGCTGGCGGTTGTCGGACAGCTCCTCGGCACTCGGCGGCGGGGGCGTGAGTCGGGGAACATCCCGCTTGGATTCCTCGAGCATCGCCTTCATCTCCGGGCGGGTCAGCGGCACCGGCGCTGGTGCGGTCGCGGCCGCCGTGGCTTTGGAGGTACTGAAGTACCATTCGCGGAAGACATTGTCACGCTCGAGTGTTAGCTGGAAGCCGTTGGAAATGCGGGTCATGTAGTGACCGCGGCACGCGGCCGTCAGGACCACGACCGCTCGCTCCGGGCCGAAGTCGCGCTCGAGGCCGCCGAGGTCGGCATCCGAGATCGCCCAGGGGGTCAGTGTGAGCTTCCGGGCGAAGGCATAGGCATGCTGCTCCTCGGCAGGGAAGCCCGACCAGTCGTCGCCAGCGAGCCGCCGGGTGCGGCCTGCGATCTCGGGCTTGCTGAGCCCGGCCAGGTCCATGCCCATCTCGCAGTGGCCCATGCAGTAGGGACAATTCATGGCGCGGGTCGTGACCCAGAACAGGCTCTGAGCGAAGACGCGATCCATCTTGTCCGACGTCTCGAGCGCGGAGGTCCGCAGATAGGTCTCCCAGGCCGCGGCCATCTCGGGCTGATGGCCCAGGCAGACGAGGTTCCAGACCACGCGGTTGGGCGTCGTGAAGCCGGGCGGGAGCCCGCGCTCGACTTCCTCCCAGCTCGGGACGCGGACGCGCGTGGCCCGATTCCGCTGCGCTTCGAGCCTCAACTGGAGGTCGTCGTAACTCATGGCGGTCCAGTCGGGTGCGTCTTCGACGAGATCCTTGCCCACGGGCTCGGCTGTCGCGGAAGTCGATGGCGACCCGGGCGAACCGGACGGCGGGCGTGTGACCAGTGCCCCGGGCGCGAAGCGGACGTCGAGGGGTGGCAGCGGACCGCCCGGCTCGATCGGCGAGCCGAGGCAGAGCAACAAGCGATCCTGGAAGTTGCCGTAGGCCATCGTCAGAACCATCGCCGCGGCCGTCTTCTCGCCGAAATGCCCGACCAGGGCCGCGAACTCGCCGTCGGTGACCGAGGCCGAGTTCACCGTCATCTTGCGGGCGAATTCCAGCGCGGCCGCCTCGGCCCGCGATCGGCCCGAGAGGTCGCCGCGGACGAGGGCGGCGATCGCCGCATCGTCGAGACCCGCGCGTCGGCCGTCGGCCAGGGCGTAGGCCTCGGCATAGGCGCAACAATTCGCATGGGCCGCGACCCAGCGCATCTCGGCACGCAGCCGAGGATCGATCGGGTTGCGAGCCCGATGGACGTAGTCCACTCGAAGGAGCGAGGCGGTCGTGCGAGGGATCGTGCCGACCATCGCCCGGACCCACGAGGGGAGCGGCTGATTCCCGCCCCGCTCGGTCGGTGGAAGCCGTCGCCAGCACTCCTCGTCGCTCAGAAGGGCGATCCGAGGCACGGCGGCCTCGTGCCCCTCGGGCCTCGGACCGGCCCTCCCGACGGCCGGAATCAGGACCGCGGCCATCATCAGGGCCGCTCTCCGCATCGTCCCTCGTAACATGCTTGGTCCCCTTCCTTTTTGATGGATGAATGCGTCGGTCGAATCCGATGGGTGCTCTCAATAGCTGTCAGCGCTGATGACCTCGCCGCCGTTGCGGGTGCCCAGCGCCTGCCAGGTCACCAGGCTGATCGAATTCTTGATGAACCGGACCGAGCCGTCGGAGAACGTGACGTTCACGCCGCCGGGATGGTTGCTGCTCGCCGAGAGGAGGATGCGCCAGTTGGCCGGGTACATGCACGACCGGCTATTGGGGACGGTGGCGTGCTTGT
>DAHZZC010000530.1 GCA_027435495.1 Planctomycetales bacterium | reverse complement strand
CTCCGAGCTGTCGAAGGTACGTCTGGACATCAAAGAGGTGATCATACAAATTGTACATAGGCTCTTTTTTTTATCACGCTTGTTTTGGGGCTAGAGTACGAGAAGCCCCGCCGGGCAGCGGACCTGACGAGGCGTGGTCGATCCTTTCGAGCCGCCAAAAGCCGCTGACGTCGTCGTTCAGGGGTTACAGACCGAAGGCTCCGATCACCCCTCGATTGTGAGGGGTCTACACTCTAAGAGCAGAGGAGCGCGGCCGTGAAAGTCCTGATCCTGTTCCTGATCGCTTCCTGGCTTGTTACGAGTCTGCAAGTGGTCAACGCCGATGAGCCGAAGGGCCGACACGCCGGGGAGCCTGCTGTCCTGCCGCTGACGGAGGTCTCCCTTTTTTCCAGCGGCGTCGGCTACTTCCGCCACGACGGCCACGTCGAGGGCCGTGCGACGGTCGGCCTTCGGTTCAAGGTCGACGATGTCAACGACCTGCTCAAGAGTCTGGTCGTGCAGGACCTCGACGGCGGCCGGGTCTCGGCCGTAAGCTACGGCTCGCGCGAGCCGATCACTCGGGCGCTGAAGAGCTTTAGTATGGACCTGACGGCCAATCCTACCCTCGGCGACCTGCTGAACCAGGTCCGCGGCGAGCGGGTCGAGGTGGCCTCGCCAAACGTTGTCAAGGGCGCAATCCTCGGCGTCGAGAAGAAGAAAAGGGCCGTCGGTCGCGAGGACGGTCAGATCGTCGAGGTCGAATATCTCAACCTGCTGACCGACGACGGATTGATTGCGGTTCCCCTGGAGCAGGTGCAGCGGCTCCGGCTGCTTGATGAGCGCCTCGCCGCCGATTTGCAACAGGCGCTGGAGATTCTGGCCGCCGGCCACAACAATCAGAAGAAGGCGGTGGAGCTGAAGTTCGACGGTGAGGGCCGGCGGCGGGTCCGCGTCGCCTACGTCGTACAGACGCCAGTCTGGAAGACCAGCTATCGCCTCGTGCTTGACGACCAGAAGGCGCCTTACTTGCAGGGTTGGGCGATCGTCGAGAACACAACCGACGACGACTGGGAGAACGTCCGGTTGTCGCTGGTCTCCGGCCGGCCAATCTCGTTTGTGATGGACCTGTATCAGCCGCTCTACGCGCCACGGCCCGAGGTCCGACCCGAGCTGTATCTCTCGCTCCGGCCGCAGGTCCACGGCCAGGCGATGGTCGAGATGGCGGACGCAGCAATGCCACCGCCAGAGCTGCAGGCCAGGCGCAAGGCCATGGCCGCCGCGCCGATGGCCGTGATGTCCGCGCCCGCGCCGATGGCCGCGGCCGCGGCCGCCCGGCTCGCTCCAGAACAGGGAGTCGTCGCGGGAGCCAGCGGCGCACAGACCGGCGAGCTTTTCCAGTACGCGATTCAGGCGCCGGTGACCCTGGCCCGACAGCATTCGGCGTTGCTCCCGATCCTGGGCGAGGAAGTTGCGGGGAAGAAACTCTCGATCTACAATCCCTTCGTCCAGCCGAAGCACCCGCTCCATGCTTTCCGTCTGAAGAACACCTCGACTCTCCACCTGATGCAGGGCCCGATCACCGTTTTCGACACCGGGACCTACGCTGGAGACGCCCGGATCGAAGACACGGCCCCGGGCTCCGAGCGCCTGATCAGCTACGCGATGGATCTGACCACCGAGGTCGAGTCCGATCGCAAGGGCGGGCCTCAGAATCTGATCTCGGTCGCCCTCCGCAAGGGAACGCTCATCGCCCGGCGCCGCTTGATCGACGAGACGGTCTATCGCGTCCGGAACCGAGATCGGAAGGAGAAGTCGCTATTGATCGAGCACCCGGTCCGGTTCGACTGGGACCTGACGGAGCCGAAGAATCCAGCCGAGCGGACCCGTGATCTTTACCGCTTCGCGGTCAAGATTGCGGCCGATAAGGCCGAGTCGCTCCGGGTCCGCGAGGAGCGCCAGATTGCCGAATCCGTCTCGCTCTCCGATGTTGGGCCCGATGTCCTGGTTACTTACATCGGCGCGCAGGTCGTGAGCGAGAAGGTCAAGGACGCCCTGCGCCGGGTGGTCGAACTCCGCGAGACACTGGAGCGGACCCGCTCGGAGCGAGCCCGCCGCGAGCAGCGAGTCGGCGAGATTGCCCAGGAACAGGGCCGCATCCGCGAGAACATGGCGAAGCTGGCCCCGAGTTCACCACTCACAAATCGCTACATCAAGAAACTTGACGAACAGGAGACCGAGCTGGATGGGCTCCGCCGGGAGATCGAGGGCCTGAAGGACACCGAGGCCCGTCAACAGCGGGCACTGAACGACTATCTTCTCGGTCTGGACCTCGAAAGATGAACCCGGATTGAGCCCGGCCGAATTGCTGCGAATCGCCTCATCGGGTGGTGATTCCCTGTTGTACGAGCCGGCACCAGCCGCCGATCTTTGCATCCTGCGAGTCGCCAACTGACGCTGGCTTTTGCATCAAAAAACAATCGCAGAACGTTTTTTTTCTTCCGCTGTCGTACTCTCACCGGTCGATGCCCCGCGCGGAGGTGATTTGACGACCAGGACCGGACGGCTGGACCGGCGCAGTACCGCTTCGGCCACCCCGCCCATCAATCGATCATAGACCCCGGTCCGCCCGTGGGTCCCCATGACAATCAGGTCGCACGAGGTATCCTCCGCTGCGTGTATAATCTCCTCGACGGCAGATCCCTCCGCCATCCGAATCACGAGACTGACCCCCGGTCTCGGAGGAGCCAGTTCGCGCAGGCGACGATTCAGAGTTTCCAGATAGTCAGAGCTCGAGACGAGCGAATCTTCCATGACGTGAAGGACGATGAGGCGCGCTCCCTCATCGGCGACCCGACAGGCCATTCGGAATGCGGCCATCGAGCATTCCGAGAGGTCGGTCGGGTGGAGGATGATCGAAAAGCCCGACATGGTAGTGCTCCTGAAGAATTCCAGCCAGATCGCGGATTGCGCCGCACGATCGAGGCTCCGTCTGCTCGCCAGGTGAATCGATTTCGTCCAGCTGATTGCGGCCGACGGCGCAACAAAAAACCCCGACCGTGCGGGAATTCGCACGCCGGGGCCACCTTGGCCGGACTCATTGCCCTGCGCGAGCAATGTCTTTTGTTACGATACGAACCACCAAACCCGGATGTCAAGCCTACAATCGTGAAAGGTCGATGATCTCCTGAAACGGCAAGTGCGAGGGATCGGTATGCCAGGTCGCCCGTGGAAACCGGCGGTTCCCGCCAGATCGGTCAGGGATTCCATGGCCTCGTCGATCCCCGACTGTCGGACTCGTGTTGCCCGACTGTCCTGACTCGCCAGATTGTATCGAGCCGCTCCAGTTGGTCGCGGACCAGTTCCTCAATCCGAGGACGTATCTCGCCGATCGGCCACGCCTGCGGAATCCGGATTTCCACGTCGACGAGCCGAGGGTCGCGGACCGGGCGCCCGATCTGGCTGACGAGCAGGCATCGGGCCGACTCGACCTCGGGAAGAGACTCGACGATGGCCGAGCAGATGCGGGTTGCGGCGAAGTTGTAGAGCTTCCCCACGTGGGTCACTGGATTTTTCCCCGCGACGGCCTCCATCGACATGGGCCGATACGGCGTGATCAGGCCGTTCGCCCGGTTCCCCCGTCCGACCTCGCCGTCGTCGCCCGCCTCGGCCGATGTGCCGGTCACGGTCAGATAGATCCGGCCCGATCCCGGATCGTCGGCTGTGTTCACCTCGACTGCAACCTCTCGGCCGAGGATTCCGAGGGCGATCTTCCCGGCCCGTACAGCGAGTTTTCTCCGCCCCTCCAGGTAATCCTCAAGCCCACGGAGGTAACGATCCACAAACGCGCAGGCGAGAGTCAAGGAGACGGCATTCCCGCGCCGGATGCCCATGATCTTGATATCTTCACCAAACTCGGGAAACTCATGCTTGATCCCCGGCGCGTTGAGCTCGGCCTCGACGCCGATGACCACCCGCTCCAGTTCGCTCAGTGGAGCATATCCAACACCGATCGAGGTGTCATTCGCCAGCCGGATTCCCGTCTGCTGCTGGCGGAGATAAAGGTCCACCAGGTCGGCGGACGCTGGCCGGACCAGGCAGCGAATACAGACATCCCGATCGGCATTGAGGGCGTGAAGGTGGCCTCGAAGCCAGTTGAGGCAGCACGCCCGGGCGATCTCCTCGACGGGGATGGTCTCTCCCCGGAATTCCTGGGTGGCCCGGCCGGCCAGGAAGATCTCGATCGGCCGGAGGATCTCGCCGCCGCCAAAGGCCGGCCGCGAGGCACCAGCCCAGAGCAGGGCCTTGTCGACGTTGTGATGC
>DAHZZC010000529.1 GCA_027435495.1 Planctomycetales bacterium | reverse complement strand
CCGCGCGCACCGGGATGCTCGGCCATCAGCCAGTCGAGTAGCGCGCCCAGCTTATCCCAGAGCACCCGATGATAGTCAGCGCCCCGGGCGTAGCGAGCCACCTTGCCCGATCGGGGCCCGTTGTCGCCAGCCGGCTCCTTCGTTCCGTAGACGACGCTCACCATGACGACCGACCGAACGCCATCGAGGATCGAGCCGGGATGCTCGCGCGCCGGTCCGTTGCGGCGAAGGTACGCCATCCCGGCTTCTCGCCCCTCATCGAGCCATCGGAGGAAGTTTGGGTATCCCGGCGGCGAGACCGCCGGCGCTACCCCGACACGGTCGAATCCGAGGCGGAGAGCCTCCGCCTTCAGCCGGGCGGTGAGGTCTTCCATCGTGGTCACTCGCCTGGGCGTTCCCTCCTCGAATCAGACCGCGACCGGCCGTTTCTCGAGCGCAGCGGAATCCTTCACGCCCAGGTTCTCGTAGATCCGACGGGTGGCGTCCGACCGGTTGAGGGTATAGAAGTGAAGGCCGCGGACCTCATTGTCGAGCAGGTCCCGGCATTGCTCGGTGGCCCAGTGGATACCGACCTTCGCGACAGCCTCGGGATCGTCGCCGCACCGGGCAATCGCACGCTGGAGCCGGGCGGGGAACCGCATTCCCAGGGCAAGCTCCGCCATCCGGGCCATGTTCTCCCGCGAGGTGATCGGCATGATCCCGGCCAGGAGGGGGACCCGAATCCCAGCCAGCTCGCAACGCTCGCGGAAGTCGTAAAAGTCGGCATTGCAGAAGAAGAGCTGCGTGCAGAGATAATCCGCGCCTGCGTCGACCTTTCGCTTGAGGTGGTCCATCTCCTTGACCCGATTGGGCGTACCGGGATGGCCCTCGGGGAAGCCAGCAACGCCGACGCCGAACCCGCGCGAGTCCGGAACCTTCGCACGCGATCGGATGAAGGCGACCAGTTGCTCGGCGTACTGAAAGGCGTCGCGGCTCCGGTCGTAGCCCTCCATGCCACGGGGAGGGTCGCCGCCCAGGGCAAGGATGTTCTCAATCCGGGAGTCGGCATACCGGTCGAGAATCGCGGCCAGCTCCTCCCGGCTGTGGCAGACGCAGGTCAGGTGCGAGATCGCCGTCAGTTCGGTTTCCTTCTGGATGCGGACGATCAAATCGTGGGTCCGCTCGCGCGTCGACCCGCCAGCGCCGTAGGTCACCGAGACAAAGGAGGGACGAAGCGATTGCAGGTCCGCGATCGTCCGGAAAAGGTCCTCGGAGGCCCGATCGGTCTTCGGCGGGAAGAATTCGAAGCTGAATGTCGTCGGCCGCTGCTCGAAGATGTCCCTGATGTGCATGGTCGCCCCGCGTCCTCCGTCCCGACGATCCGCCGGTCCCGTCCGGCCCCACCCGGTAGACAGCTTACAACATCAACCGAGGAATCGTGAAGCCGACGGTCAGGCCGCCGGTGTCTTGCCGGCCGACTTCTTCGGGCGAGCCGGTCGTTTCCCGGCCGGCTTCGCGGCGGAGACGCCGACGCGAGGGCAGAGCTCTGCCAGCGGACAATCCTCGCATCGCGGCCGGCGGGCCGTGCAGACTTTCCGCCCGTGCTGGATCAGGCGATGACTCAGGTCGACCCATTCCGAGGCCGGAACCACCGCCATCAGCTCGCGCTCAATCGGCTCGGGCGTCGTCCCCTTCGCCAGCCCGAGCCGCCTCGCCAATCGCTTGACATGCGTGTCAACCACCACCCCCTCCGCGCGGCCAAAGGCGGTTCCCAGCACCACATTGGCGGTCTTCCGCCCAACGCCGTTAAGGGCCGTCAGCGCCTCGAGTTCCCTGGGGATCTCGCCGCCGTGCCGCTCGACCACCTGTTGGGCCATCGCCAGAAGATTCCGGGCCTTCGCCCGGTAAAACCCGGTCGACCGGATGACTTCCTCCAGCTCCTCCAGGCGGGCCATCGCCAGGCTCGGGGCGTCGGGATATCGGCGGAAGAGGCCGGGAGTCACCAGGTTGACCCGGGCATCAGTACACTGGGCCGAGAGGATCGTCGCCACAAGCAACTGGAACGGGTCGGCGTGGTTCAGGGCACAGACCGCCTCCGGATACAATCGACGGAGCGCCTCCACAACAAGGGCGGCATGCGTCGGACGCGAACCTCGGCTCCGGCTCCTCCCGCTTTTTGCCATCGCGACCCTCCTACGCCCCGCTTGTCGATATCCGACCCAGAACTACAATCCAATCGACCGGTGTTCGATGCCGATCTCCTCCTGTGGAACAATCCTTCGCCCTGACTGGTCGTTACGAGCCGACCCGCCTCGGCCTCCAGCTCGGTCGATCCATTGGGACGGTCCGTCCCCGTTCCTGTCAAGCGCCGCTGCGGGACGTGGCGCCTCGATTCTGGAACACTTCGGGGACCGGCGGAACGCCGGCGTGGGAGCTATGCACATCCATTCCGATCTTCAGGATTTCTCCGGCGTGACCCGGCTGTTTCCTTTGCCGAAGGTCGTGCTTTTCCCCCACGTCATTCTGCCCCTGCACATCTTCGAGCCGCGATACCGCCAGATGACCGAGGACGCCCTCAAGGACGATCACCTCATCACCATGGTCCAGTCGCGCCCGATCGCCGCCGGTTCTCCCGGCCTGGAACCCGTCCCGATCTACCAGGTCGGTTGCGTCGGGCGGATCGTCCAGTACGAACGACTTCCCGACGGACGATTCCACTTGCTCCTCCTCGGTTGCAAGCGTGTTCGACTTGTCCGGGAAATCCCCTCGACCAAACCTTATCGAACCGCCGAGGCGGTCCTGCTCGAAGATCAGGAGCCACCCTCGTCGATGGATCCACTTCGAGAGGACCTGATTCGGATCTTCCTCGAGATCCTGAAGCAGAGTCACGACCTTGATTCCGACCTCGCACGCCTCCTCCATTCCAATCTGCCGCTGGGAAGTCTCGTTGACATCATGGCTCACGCCATTGACGCGCCCGCTTCCGTGAAGCAATCACTCCTGGAAGAGACGCGGGTGGCGGAGCGTGTCACGTCTCTTCTCGAGATGCTTCGCGGGCGGCACGATCCCCAGGCCGGCCCCCGACGATTCCCGCAGCCCTTCAGCCTCAACTGAGCGACTCGGGCGCGGCTTGATTTTTGCAACCATTGGACTACAATACGAGGGTTCTGCGGAAGTCCCTAATTTTGCGGGACTTACGAAAAGTCTTCAACACATGGCGCCCGGTTCGGCGTGACTCAGCCGCCCACAATGGAGGTGGTTGGGGGCGGTCCTTCGAGGTGAGACGAATGGCGATCAATTCCTTTCTCGCGGAGGCCTCGGCCTACGCCAACGGCGAATCGGTTGGCTCCGGCGTCGACGATTTCGACGAGAGCGCCCTTCGTCCGGCCACGGGATCGATGGACCTCGACCGGATTCGCCGGGCTGTTCGCGAGATCCTCCTGGCCGTCGGTGAGGACCCGGACCGTGAGGGACTGCGTGAGACGCCCGACCGTGTCGCCCGGATGTACGCCGAGGTCTTCCAGGGCCTCCACCAGGACCCGCGCTTCCATCTGAAGAAACTGTTTACCCAGAAGTATGATGAAATGGTCCTGATCCGGGATATCCGTTTCGTTAGCTTCTGCGAGCATCATCTGCTGCCCGTTGTCGGCCGGGCCCATGTCGCTTACATCCCGAACGGCCGGGTCGTGGGCCTCTCGAAGATCCCCCGCGTGCTCGATGTCCTCTCGAAGCGGCCCCAGATGCAGGAGCGACTCACCGAGGAGCTCGCCGAATTGCTGATGCGAGAGCTGGACGCCAAGGGCGTCGCCGTTGTGATCGAGGGCACCCATAGTTGCATGACAATCCGTGGTGTGAACAAGTCGGATAGCTCGTTCGTCACCAGCGCCATGCGGGGCACTTTCAAGGACAAGTTGGCGACCCGGACCGAGGTCATGTCCTTGATTTCGGGGTCGCGGGGTTGACCGATCGGAGAGGCCCCGGCGTGCTCCGCTGGGGCCCTGGTTCGCTCCGCTCTTTTACTTGCTTTGACTGGCGAGGAGCCTGGGGATCATCTGGTCCAGTTCCTCGACGGCCCGGGTCGAAACCAGCTTTCCGTCGCGATCGACGAGGAACATCGACGGCAGAACGTTGATCGCCCACGACTTGGTGAATTCGCTCTCCCAGCCGTTTCCCAGGTAGTATTGCGGCCAACGGATCTGCTGAGCCTGGACGAAGGCCCGGAGCTTTTGAAGACCACCCTGATCGGCCGGGGCGTCCAGGCTCACGCCGATGATCTCCAGCCCCTGGTCGTGATACTTCTGATAAAGCTCCTTCAGGTGTGGCATCCCGGCCACGCACGGTGCGCACCAGGTGGCCCAGAAGTCGATCACGACCACTTTTCCCTTGAGGTCCGTCATCGCGATCGACCGGCCGGTGATCGCATCGTCAAACCGTAGCTCGAACGGCTTGCCGAGGGCTTCGGCTTGGCGGCGATTCCCCTGAATGTCGCTGGCCGCCCTCGACTTCGGATACTCATTCAGAACGCGAGCCTCGTATTTCTGTCGAATCCCGTCGTCTTTTGTGTACAGTGTCACCATGTACAAAAGTTGCGACGAGCGTTCGTCGCGGGGGAGCCTTCGCACAAAATCGTCGACCGCTCCAAGTTGGGTGACGCCAGTTTGCGCGGTCTTGACGATATCGATCTGAGCACGGGCATAGAAGGCTTCGGCTTTCAATCGATCGTTGTGGGTTGCGGCCAGGACCTCATCCACTTCCTTGCCCAGCCGATCGGGATTCGGGGGAATGGGGGGCATCCGTCTCCATCGCTCGGTCATCAGCTCGGGGAGCCTCGGATGATCGGGATCGAGTCGGAAGAGGTCGAGGATCAGGGTGTCGCGTCGCGCCAGGAGGTCGAGGTATTGTTTCTGGACGGCCTCCCGATAGCCCGGTTCGGCCTCCCGTCGCTGGTCGAACGGGGGCGACTTCATCGAATCGAGTTCCTGGAGGATCTGAGGGGCAGTACGGTCGGACGCGTCGGCCGGATGGCTCCACGCGAGCAGCCCGCCGAGGAGAGCGGCGGTGATCGACCAGCGAAGGCAGCGGAACATCGAGGATTTCTCCTGAAGGGAAACCTACGAAGCGAAATCGGAGAGCGTTGACCATCGT
>DAHZZC010000528.1 GCA_027435495.1 Planctomycetales bacterium | reverse complement strand
GGCCCGGTCGATCTTCGAGAATCTGGGCGCCCTGCACCTCGCCGCCCGGGCCGATGGTCCGGCCGTGCCGGTGGGGTGATGGCCCATGTAGGAGCCAGCTCCCGCTGGCGACCCGGCCGAAGCCGAAGGTCACGCGAAGATCGCCAGCTGGAGCCAGCTCCTACAAGGGATCATACGAACACCATCGGCCGGCTCGTGGATCAGCCCGCAAGGCCCCGCCGCGGCCGGAACAGCCCGAGGGGCAACCATCCGATCGTCACGGCCAGGCACGAGAGGCCCAACCAGTCTCCCCATTGTGAATACCAGGTGGTCCGGTCATCAAGGGGGACATCCACCGTCAACTCCTGTTCGACGTCCTTCGGGAGTCGGGCGACGATTTCGCCGTTGCCGTCGACCAGGCCCGAGAAGCCGGTATTCACCGCCCGGGCCATCGGGACCCGGTGCTCGATCGCCCGGAAGACGCCAACCGCGAGATGCGCGTCCAGCTCGGGCGAGTTCGGATACCAGCCGTCGTTCGAGAGGGTGACGATCAGGTCGGGCGGGTCGCCCTTGCGAAAGAACCGGCCGACCACCCGGGAGATGGTGTCCTCGAAGCAGATCAGGGGCGCGACCCGGTACGGCCCGACCTGGAACGTCCGGGGCTCGTCGCCGCGGTCGAGGTTAGGGATCTTGTCGCGGTAGGGCGTCAGCGCCGCGAGGATCGGTAAGACGTCGATGAGCGGGATGAACTCGCCGAACGGGACGAGGTGCATCTTGTGGTAGAATTCGTAGGCTGGAGACGAAGGGCGGAAGTACAGGGCCGTGTTGAACTTGTGGATTCGGTCCAGGCGGTGCTCCCAGAAGCCGCAGCCCACCAGCATCGGGACGCCGTAATCGTCGGCCATCGCATGGAGATCGTGGACGACGGCCTCGGCCTTCTGGAGCCAGGCGTCGAGCGTCATCTTGCCGTCGCTCACCTCCTTGACCTGCTCGGCGAGGACAGCGCGATCCATTTTTGCATCCGCCAGGACAAACGGCGAGAACGGATACGAGGTCTCGGGCCAGACGACCAGATCCGGGCGGGGTTCATGGCTCATCGCGGACCGGATCAGGGCGTGGAACCGGGTCTGAACCTGGAACGGGTCGCGTCGAAACTTGTCCTTTTGCTTCAGGACCGATTGCAGGAGCGCCACGCGAGGTCCGGGGCGGAAGTCGGCCGTCCGGATCCGATAAACGCCGTAGCCGAGCGTCGCACCGACGAGGATCGTGACCGCCCAGAGCCGGGCCATGTGGCCGGGCGTCATCTGGCGAGGGGCTCCCGGCGCGGGCCGCCAGATTGGGGTGGTCACCAGGTCGACCAGCCAGGCGTTGACGATCGCGATCAGGAAGCTGACGCCCAGCGAGCCGGTAACGTCGGAAATCTGGATGACGTAGAGGTTTCGGTACTGACTGTGCGCGGCGTAGTACCAGGGAAGCCCGGTGAGGAAGTAGCCGCGGAGATACTCGACGGTCACCCAGGAAATCGGCGCGGCGATCATCAGCGGGGCACCCAACCGCCATCGGGCCCATCGGGCGATCGCGAGGAAGAGCGGCCACCAGAGCGAAAAAACAGCGGCGAGGACGACCCATCCGATCCAGGCGCCCGGCCCGATCAGTCGGAGCCAGGGGACAGCGAGGAGCCAGAAAACCAGTCCGCCGGCCCAGGCGGCGAGGTAGGTCCGACCGATCGCACCCCGGACGGTCGCCAGCCAGAACAGCGGCGCCAGCGCGACCCAGGCGAGCCACCCCCATTCCATCGGCGGGAACGTGGTCCAGCACAACAGGCCCGAGGCGAGGCCGGCGGCCAGGCGATGGCGGAGCCATCCGGCTCCCGGGTCAGCCTCGTCGGTTCGGGTCCGCGACTCGGGGGCGGCCATCGTGGACATCAGACGAATCCTCGCGGGCTCGGCGGCGGGGCGGGCGCCCGAATTCCGGCGCCGGCCCCTGCCCTGCACGGGGATTCGGTCGACCGGGGCCCGGTATTGTGGCAGAGCGGCCGGGATCACCCATCCGGCCGCGGGGAACATCTTAGGACGGGAAGCGCGACCGGGTGGGCAGGAATTCGACCGCCTCACCCGGCTCGTAATCGCGATCGCCGGCCGGGAACGCGGCGAAGCCGTCAGCGAGGGCGGCCGTCCGGAGGTCGGCCGAGCCCGCCCAGTCCAGCGTCTCAACCTCGATCGACCCGCCGGCCGAATCGCCGACGATCCGCGACGGGAAGTACGTCGGCCGGTCGCCCCGGTGGCGGAACGGCCGCGAAAGCCGCGCCGGGAGGATCGAAGACGAGGTTTCCGGGCGAGCCGCCAGGATCGCGAGCGCCGGTCGGACGAACAGCAAGTAGCCGACCAGCCCGCTGACCGGGTTCCCGGGCAGGCCGAAGACGATCGGACCCGGGCCGTCGTCGCGGTCGGGACCGGTCCCAAACCAGATCGGCTTCCCCGGCTTGAGCCGGACCTTGTGGAAGACGCACCGGACGCCCAGCGATTCGAGCGTCTCGGGGACCAGATCCCGACGCCCGGCCGAGACCCCGCCCGTGATGAGCAGGACGTCGGCCCGGAGCCCCTGTTCGAGCGTCGCCCGGAGCGCCTCGGGCTCGTCGGGGGCGATCGGCAAGGCTTCGGCCTCGGCGGCGGCCTCGGCCGCCAGGGCGCGGAGCATCGGCGCGTTCGAGTTCCGAATCTGGCCAGGGCCCGGGACGCGATCGACCTCGACCAGCTCGTCGCCCGTCGAGACAACGGCGACCCTCGGCCGGACAACCCTCGGCCGATCGCACCCGACCGAGGCCAGCACGCCCAGATGCGCCGGCTTCAGGATCGTCCCGCGCTCGACGACCACATCCCCGGCGTGCATCTCTCGGGCGCGTCGGAGGATATTCTGACCTGGTCGGATTGAGGGCTCGTCGATCCGGACGCGGTCCCCCTCGGCGACGGTCCGCTCGTGCATCACGACGGCCTCGCATTCGGGTGGGATCGGGGCGCCGGTCATCACGACGGCCGCCTCGCCGGATTCCAGCGCCCGGGAGGGTATCTGACCGGCGAGGATCGTCTCGCCGACGCGGAGCCAGGTCCCGGGCCCGCCGAGGTCCCCCGCGCGGACGGCGTAGCCATCGACGATGGACTTGTCGAACGGGGGCAGGTCGATGTCGGCGGCGACGTCCTGACCAAGAACGCATCCCACCGCCTCGGCGAGCGGGACGGCCCGCGCCGGCCGCGGATGAGCCGCGTCGAGCACCGCGCGGAGGGCCTCGTCAATGGTGATCATCGGCGGTCGAACTCAAGGAAGTTCCTGAGAAGCTCGATCCCCTCGTGAGTGAGGAAGCTCTCGGGGTGGAACTGCACGCCCTCGATCGGGAACCGACGATGGCGAACGCCCATGATCTCACCCTGGTCGGTCCACGAAACGACCTCAAGATCCTCGGGGAGCGTCCCCGGCTGGATGACCAGGCTGTGATATCGGGTCGCCTCAAACGGGTTCGGCAGGCCCCGATAGACGCCCTGGTTGTCGTGGCTGATCCACGAGGTCTTGCCGTGCATGATCCGGTCGGCCCGGACGACCTTCGCGCCCAGGGTCTCGCCGATGCACTGGTGCCCCAGGCAGACGCCGAGAAGCGGGATTCGGGGCCCGAACCGCTCGACGACCTCCTTGGAGATCCCCGCCTCGCGCGGCGTGCAGGGACCCGGCGAGATGATCAGCCGGCTCGGATTCAGGGCCTCGATCTC
>DAHZZC010000527.1 GCA_027435495.1 Planctomycetales bacterium | reverse complement strand
CCCGGGCGTCGCAGCATGCCAAGGTCCGAAAGCTCCGCGAGCTGGGTGTCCCGGAGTCGGTCATCCTCGACTACCTCGCCAACGCGATGGAGCATAACCTCGGCGGCCGCCGGGGCCCTCGGAGCCGCAACGAAATCTGGGTCCGGGCCGGCGAGATGCTGGTCCGGTATCACGACATGGACGAGCCGCCCCGGGCGAACCCGTCGGCCCCGGCTCGCTAGAGGAGTCAGTTCCCCATGAAAATGCGAACGGTCGCGGCGGTCGCGGGGTTGATCGCCGCCGGTTGGGGCGCCCCGATCTCGGAGGCAAGGGCCGACGAGCGCGCCTCGATCAAGGAAGGGACCCGACTCCTGCGCGAAGGCGACCACCTGGCCGACGGCGGCGAGTTCACCGAGGCCGTCCTCCGCTACAAGCGGGCCTTTGAATCGCTCCTGCCCGGACTTCGCGGCATCCCGTTCCTTCACGAGGTGAAGCGCGACGTCACCCGCCGACAGGATCTCAAAACGATGCTCCTGAAGGAGCTCGACGAGGACATGACACCGGCCGAGTTCCGGGCGAATGAGATGGCGATGAAAGCCTTCGGGCTCGTCCCCCGCGACTACAGGCTGAAGGAGGCACTCGCTCAGGTCTACTCCGAGGAGATCGCCGCGTTCTACGATCCCAAGACCAAGACCATGCACCTGATCGAGGAGCCCAAAAAACCCGAGCCGAAGCCGAAGGCGAAGCCAGGCCTCCTCAGCCGCCTCTTCGGCCAGGCTCCTGCCGGATTCGAGAAGGACGAGAACAAGACCGTCATCGCCCACGAGCTGACCCACGCCCTGGCCGATCAACATTACGACCTGAATCAGCTTCAGAAGGCGATCAAGCACGACGACGACCGCCAGTCGGCCCTCTCGGCCCTGATCGAGGGCGAGGCCACACTGACGATGATCGGGGCCAGCATGGACGACTGGGACGGCTCGCAAACGGCCAGACTCCCCGCCGATAGCCTCGACTGGACGTTCAAGATGATGGCGCCGTTCCTCCCGTTCATGGGCGGTGGACCCAGCCTGCGCAAGGCACCGCCGATCATCGCCGAGTCGATGATCTTCCCCTATTTCAAGGGGGCCGTCTTCTGCGCCCGGCTGGTCAACGACGGCGGATGGAAAGCGATCGACGGCGCCTATCGCGACCTCCCGCGGTCGACCGAGCAGATCCTCCACCCCGAGAAGTTCCGAGCCCGGCCGGATGCGCCGACGTCGATTGACCTCGTCGACCTGAAGCCCGGCGACGGCTGGAAAGAACTCGGCCGGAACAACCTCGGCGAGATGCAGATCGGCGTGATGCTTCGCAAGGACGGAGGCGCCTCGGCCGCCGCCGGTTGGGACGGCGACCGCTACGCTGTGTTCGAAGGCAAGGACGATCACCTCGGCCTCGTCTGGCTGACCACCTGGGACAGCGAGTCCGACGCCCAGGAGTTCCTCGATGCCTACATTCGCTACCAGACGTCCCGGTTCGACAACCTCGCGAAGCCGCCCCGCAAGCCGGGTGATACCCTCTGGCGGAACGTCGGCGATCGGCTTTTTGTCGTCCAGCGCAGGGGGCTCGACGTCGCCTCGGTCGAGGGCTTCGAGCCCGAGGCCACCGTCCGCCTGCTGGAAGCCGCCTTCCACGCGAAGAAAACCACCACAGACGCCGGCAAATGAAGGGATTCCGGAGGAACCACGAAAAACACGTAGGACACGAAACAAGACGAGCACTCGGGAGCCTGTCCTGAAGATCGGCGACCTGAGTTGCGTTTGTGCTTCATACTGGATGGGATCTCCCCGTGAGAATTTTTCTTCTTTCGTGTCCGACGTGTTTTTCGTGGTTCCTCCGGAATCCGGATCGGGAAGCCTGAGCGGTGAGTATACGTGGCCTGCGTCTGTATCGTGCGGCGGTCCCCCTGAAGAAGGTGGTCAAGCACGCGTCGTTCGAGCGGTCGGTGAGCGAGAACCTGGTGGTGCGCGTCGAGCTCGCCGGCGGGACGGTCGGCTTCGGCGAGGGCGTCCCGCGGTCGTATGTCACGGGTGAGACCGTCGACACGGCTTTCGCACTACTTTCGGCGCACGACTGGTCGGCCGCGATCGGCCAGCCGGCGGACCTCGCCGACCTCGTTCGCCGGCTCGAATCGCTCCGTATCCCCGAGAACGAGGCCGATCCCCGCGGGATGGCCGGCAACGCGGCCCGCTCGGCGCTCGAGCTCGCCGTGCTCGATGCCTACGGCCGACTCTTCGGCGAGTCGATTGGTCGGGTCGTCGATCTGGTCTCGGTCAAGGGTCTGGACAGGCAGGCGCCTGCGGCCGTCCGATACAGCGGTGCGATCACCGCCGAGTCAAGCTGGGGCGAGTGGAAGTCGGCCGTGAAGATGCGGCTTTACGGCTTCCATCAGGTGAAGATCAAGGTGGGAACCGCCGGGCAGGACGATCCAGACCGGCTCCGCCGGCTGCGCAGGGTCCTCGGCCGACGGATGGATCTCCGGATCGACGCCAATGAAGCCTGGCCGGCGGCCGAAGTGCTCGATCGTGTCGAGCCGCTCCGACGCTACCGGCCGACCGCCCTCGAACAGCCCGTTGCGCACGCCGAGGTCAACGCACTGGCCGACCTTCGGCCGAGGATCGGCATCCCAATCATGCTGGACGAATCCCTCTGCGGGATTCCTGACGCCGAGGCCGCCATCGCGCGAAAAACGGCCGACATTTTCAACGTGCGCATCTCGAAGTGCGGCGGCCTCATCCACTCGCTCCGGATCATCGGCCTCGCCCGCGGCGCCGGTCTCGATGTGCAGCTCGGCTGTCATCCGGGCGAGACAACGCTGCTCTCGGCCGCGGGGCGGCACCTGGCGAGCCGCCTGAGGGGATTGCGATACGTCGAAGGCTCGTACGACCGCCACATCCTGGGCGCGAACCTCACCCGGCAAGATCTGACGTTCGGCTACGGCGGCCGGGCGCCCGCGATCGACGGGCCCGGCCTGGGCGTTGAGATCGACCCGTCGTCGCTCGAGGCCATGACCGTCGATTCGCGGGAGATTCGCTATGATTGAGGCGAGGCCTCCCGAGGGCCCCGAGGTCCGCCGCTTCGCCGCATCCGACGGCTATCCGATCCACGTCGCGCTCTGGCGGCCGAAGGGTCCGGTGAAGGGGCTCGCGATCGTTTTGCACGGCGTGCAGAGCCATTCGGGGTGGTATCACAACCTCGGCCGGACGCTCGCCGACTCGGGGTACCTCGCCAGCTTCCCCGACCGCCGCGGCTCGGGCGCCAATCCTCTCGACCGCGGCCATGCACCGTCCTCCGGCCGATTAATCGCCGATCAGGTCGAATGGGCCCGCGCCTTGCGAGCAGAATATCCCGGCGTGCCGGTCGCAGTGGCGGGAATCAGTTGGGGCGGAAAGCTTGCCGTGATTACCGCCGCCCGGCATCCCGAACTGGTCGACGCCCTGGCGTTGATTTGTCCCGGACTTCAGCCGAGAGTCGGCGTCTCGCTCAGGGAGAAGCTGCAAATCGCCTGGTCGCTCGTGACCCATCCTCGAAGGACCTTCCCCATCCCGCTCTCGGACCCCGCACTCTTCACCGCGAGTCCCGAAGGCCAGGCGTTCATCGCCTCCGATCCCTACTCGCTCCGCGAGGGAACAGCCGGTCTGCTCGCCGCGAGTTTCTTCATCGATCGCCAGGTCGGCCGGGTGGCAGCCCAGATCCGGCAGCCGGCGCTCCTGATGCTCGCTGGCCACGACCGGATCATCGAGAACGCGAAGACACTCGCGTATTTCCATCGATTGACCTCGGACGATCGCGACGTGATCGAGTATCCCGAGGGACATCATACGCTGGAGTTCGAACCCGATCCGTCGCAATACGCTCGAGATCTGGTCGCCTGGCTCGATCGCCGGGTCGGGGAGGGGAGATCGGCGAGCCCGGCTCCATTCTCCGTCCCAACCTGAGCCGCGCCGGCCCCCATCGACATCGCAGTTGCGAGCACAGGAGGACGACTGGAGCCCGTCCCCGTGGACCCGACCAGGGTGAAAAGGAAACGACCCTGCTCGACCCAGGGGGGTGGTTTGACCCTCCCGACCGGCTGGCTTATAATCAGCACGGTAAGCCCTGCAAACGGATTCGGCCCGTGCCCGCGGCCATCGGCGAGCGGCCGGGTCGCCCGGAGGGAGTCCGATCCCGATGCCCCGACGCTGCGCCGTTTTCCCTGGTCCCGTCGGATTCTCCCGGTACATCCTCCTGTGGCTCTCGGCGTGGGTCCTGGCGATCGCCGGTACCACGCAGGCGCAGGCGCCCACGTCCACCGTGCCTGAGGAGATTTCCGGCCAGTTCTTCACGGTCACCGAGCCCATCACCTCGGAGACCGTCCAGAAGATTCGAGCCGCGACACGCGAGTTCGTCGATGCCAACGCCCTCGGCGCCCAGGGGAAGCGGCCGATCCTTGTCTTTGAGTTCGTCCCTGGCGAGGTCGCTCCGGGGACCAGCAACCGGGGCGTCTGTTCCGACCTCGCCGACGTGATCTCCAGTCTCAGCGGCGCCCGGATGACCGTCGCCTATGTCCCCCAGCCGCTCCAGGGCTTCGCCGTCTTGCCGGTTGTCGCCTGCGATGAGATCGTCATGGGGAATGCGTCGAGCCTCGGCCCGATCACGCCCGAAGGGCAGCCGTTTGACGCGGCTTATAGCGGATACGTCCGCGTGCTCGCCATCCGCAAGACGCGCGATCCCGACCTCCTGATGGGGATGCTCAATCGGGACGCGGATTTGCGGCTCGTTCGGACCCCCGACAAGGCGCTTCATTACGTCCTGGCCGACAATCTACCCGCGTTCGAGAAAGCCCACCAGGTTGTCGAGGAGCGTTCCGCCTGGGACGGCGGCCTTCGAGGCGTCCTGACCGCCCAGCGCGCCCGGGAGGAAGGCTTCTGCCGGCGTACGGCCGACTCCCGCAACGAGCTGGCGGCGATGTACAAGCTGGCCGGGCAGTCGTCGGTGGACGACCCAACGCTCGGCCAGATGATCCGCCCGGTCTGGGTCCGGCTCGAAGGCCCGCTCGACACGGTGATGGTCGGTCACCTGCAAAAGCGGATCGAGCAGGCCCGGCTGGAGAAGGCCAACCTCTTGATCCTCCAGATCGACAGCCCCGGCGGTGACGACGCGGTCGTCGATTCGCTCGGCGACCTGCTCTCGGCGATCAAGGATATGAAGACGGTCGCCTACATCGACGAGCGAGCCGAGGGACTCGCTGCGCTCGTGCCGCTCGCGTGTCGCGACATCGTCCTGAAGAAGGGGGCCCGACTGGGCGGCAACGCCCGGTTCGTGGTCGCCGGCGGCGGACGCCGACACGAGCTGACCGAGATCCAGGTCTCCGGCTTCTCCGACAAGGCCGCGCTCTGGGCCGGCTCTCGCGGGCACTCCGAGGCTCTCGCTCGTGCCCTGATCGACCCGGGGGTCACCGTCCTGGAGGCCCGAGACACACGAACCGGCGGGACGGCGCTCGTCCGCCCCGAGGATGTGGACGCCGACCGACGTCGATTCCAGGTCCTCCAGGTCCGCAAGGAGCCCGGCCAGACGCTCGTGATCGATT
>DAHZZC010000526.1 GCA_027435495.1 Planctomycetales bacterium | reverse complement strand
GCGAAGTCATGCAGGGCCTCTCTTGAAAGGGGTCAGATACGAACGGCACGTCCTGTGGCTTCAAGGCGAGAATCTGAGCGATCTGGGGGACGCTCATTCTGCCCAGACTCTTGCCCATCTTCCTTGGGGACGTGCCATTCGGATCAGGGATCTGGAATCAGGGATCTGGAATCGGAGATCCAGCAGACGCGATCGCCAAGCTTTTACAAACCATCAGAGTTTGTGGAAGAATCCGATGGAAGATTCCAGATTCAAAATTCCATAAATGGAAGGCCTTGCTGCCCTGAGACTTACACACCTCTGGAATCCGTCATCTGGAATCGATTCTCTCAAAGCCTCTCAAAGGAAGCTCCTCGCGACGATGAAGGCGGCCACGGCGACCATCGCCGCGGCGAAGAGTTTTTGCAATCCAGGTCCGCCGAGTCGTCGGCCGACGAGGGTGCCGAATTCCATCCCGGCAACCCCTCCGGCCACGAAGAGGACCGTGAGCGCCAGGGGGATCGGACGACCGGCGGCGAGCGACGAGGCCACGCCCGAGGCACCGACCAGGGCGATCACCATCAGCGAGGTGGCGACGGCCCGATGAATGCCCATCCCGGTGACCAGCACCAGAGCCGGAACGATCACGAACCCGCCGCCGACCCCGAACAGGCCCGAGAGAACACCCGATGCCAGGCCGGTGGCGACCAGGATGGCGAAGCATCGCGAGGTGAGCCGCAAGACGCCGTCCGGGTCGCGCTGGCAGGATGGCCCGCGTTCGCCGGCCGGGATCGGGTCGAGCGAGGCTCGAATGGCCCGCGCCTCATCCGGCCGCCGCGAGGCCCGCCGCCACATCCGGACCGCGACCAGCACCATCAGGACCGCAAAAAGGACGAGCAGGACGCCTTCCGGCACCCACCCCCCGATCCAGGAGCCGACCGGCGCCCCGGCCATCCCCGCGACGGCAAAGACCAGGCCGGTCCGAATCTCGACCTCGCCTCGCGCCAGGCGTCGCAGACCGCCGGCCAGGGCGGTTGCGGCGACGGCGGCGAGCGAAACACCGATCGCCTCCCGAGGTCGCACCGCGAGCCCGTAGACCAGCAGCGGAACGGCGAAAATCGACCCGCCGCCCCCGGTGAGTCCCAGCGAGAAGCCAACCACCACGCCGAATGTCAGCCCGAGCCCCGCACGTGTTCCGCTGAGCGGTTCCAGGATCGAGGCCAGGGCAACCAGCAGGCCCGCGGCGGTCAGGTGGGTCACGTCATCGCCTCCGGCTCGACCGGGTTCCAGGGTTTCCGGGCCATCCGCAGTCTCGACTCGCGACCGGGCATCCTCTCGGGTGTATCAGCACACAGAAATTCGATCAAGGCTTGAAATAGGCATAACCTTCCCGCTGCTGCTTGCGGATCACCTCGACGGCCCCCGAGGGAACCGTGCCAACGCTCGGTAGCAGGTCTTCCTTGTGGATCGACTTCATCCGCATCGTGTTCTCGCAGGCCACGAAACGCACCCCCTTGCGCATCAGCACCTCGATCGTCTCGGCGTGCTCGGTGCGCCTCCGCTCCACCAGGCTGAGGCCCGGCCCGTGGCAGACAACCTCAACCCGGGCCTCGGGCACCTCCTTGAGGACATTGGCGATGTTTTTCAGCCCATGTCCCTGGCGGCCCGATTCGGGGAAGTTAACGTGGACGACGACCTTGAGCGCCTCGTCCTTTTCCTCGCCAGCCCAGGCCGGGACCTGGGCCGTTCCCAACATCATGCCCGCAAGAAACAGGCCGGTCATCATGATCCGTGACATCGCTCGTCGCCTCCCGATGAGGATGGTACATTCGGATGGAAGGGGCAACCCAGCGCGGGGCGCTCGCGGGGACCACCGATGCCGGACTCAGCCGGCCACCTCGACAACCATATTCCCAGTAGGTTATCAAGTCAAGGCGAGAGAGGTTGCGGAAGGCGGGCCACCTGGCGATCATGAGGGAGACGGACCGATTGACCCCAGCCTCATTGTGATCAGCAGATCGTTCAACGCAGGCCGAGCGGACGGCCCGTCGGGCAGGGTGCTGGCCCGGTGGGCTGCCTCCAGCCTGGCCACCAGCCGCTCGTACTCGCCGCGGTGGAACGCGAAGTCTCCGTCGTCGATGGTCGACTGCTCCGGCCCCGCCAGCTTGCAGGCGATCAGGTCGGCGACGTGCGACAGGCGGGCCTCCTCGTTGAGCTGGACGAGGTTTGCCTCGACCTGGCCCGTCTGCATCAGGTGAATGCCGGTCAGCAGCACTCGGTAGGTGTAGAGGAGCGGCTTGACCCGCTGGGGATGCTCCTTCTCGAACAGTCGCCACTGGGTCTCGGCGAACCCGAAGTCGTGGTGGGCATGATGTCTGGTGATGCAGCCTCGCGCGATGGCCTTCAACTCCTCGTGCTCGGGCGTCGTGTGGACGATCAGCGGCGAGTTGAGCTGCTCCAGCACGTAGCCATTCTTCTTCAGCAGCAGTCCGAGGAACTTGCGGGCGTCGTGCGTGACCAGATCGAGTTCGAAGCTTCCATCCTTCATCGAGGTCTCGATCGTCTCCCTTCCCACGTCGAGGCCGACGACTTCTCGAAGCGGCAGGAGGTGGCAGCCTCGCAGGTCGTGGTCCGAGTCGGGCGAGGGGAAGCCGTAGAGGTGCGCCCCGCTGATCGTGGCGAAGACCAGCGGGTAGGGGTGGCGGGCTGTCTCCCGCCGCAACCGCTCGAATGCATCCGTCCGGATGAGATCGCTCATAGGAGGTCCTTCACCCGTTCCAGTTCAGCCTGGATGTTCCGCAAGGCGACCACCGCCCGGTCGGGCTCGACGACGCATCCCTCCAGGCTCCCGTAGTGCTCCTCCAGGGCCGAGAGCAGCAGGGCCTTGATTTTCGGTTCGTCGGGGGTCGCCCGGAGCGTGCTCTCGGCGTAGGCCCGCTCCAGTTGTGATTCCTTGTCGGCGAACCACTGCCTCAGCCGCTCCTCTGTCCACTCGCCCCGTCGGATCGCCTTGAGCGGCTCGTTGTTCCGCTGGAGGTCGATGTCGCCCTCCAGGAGAATCTGCTCCACCTCGCCGATCAGCCGGACGACGTGGTAGCCGAACTTGGTGTCGAAGCCGTGCTCGGCGACCAGCTCGGCCCGCTTCCCCTGGGGCTGCTTGATCGCCAGCTTGTGGAGCTGCGAGTAGGCGTAGCCCTTGAACTTCGGCCAGGCCCCCTTGTGGAGGAAGAGCCGGCGGTTCTCCCGGACGAGGTTGCCGACCCGGGTGCTGTGCAGGACGCAGGTGGCCGGCGTGAACAGACTGTCGATGACGTTGGGGTTATTGTCCATCGCCAGTTGGAAGAACTTGACGATGCCGAAGATCGTCAGGTCGTAGGAGCGGCCGTGCCCGGCGAGGGCGTCGCGGTCCTGAATGTGGTGTTCCTGAAAAACCTCGAACCGCTTCACCGGCTTGCCGAAGCCGGGAACCTCGCCCCGGAGATGAGGGAAGATATCCTCCCGGGGCGGGATAGCCCAGCCGTACACGTCCACGTCGCTGGTGTCCGACGAGACGCCGTAAGCGACCGATCCCATGATGGTCTCGTACTGGACGTTGCCCGGCAGCCACCTGGGCGGCTTCACCAGGCCGCGATCGGTCAGGCGTTGCAGGGTGCTCATGCCGGGCTCCTCTCCATTCCATCGGATGGTCGAGAGAACGAGAAGGTTCGGCGCCGAACAGAAGCCGACGCCATATCTCCATGCAGGACAATTCGTTTCTCGCTGTAACATTCCTCTGACCCCTTGGGAAGCTAAGGGGACTGAAGAACGTGATGAACGATTGAGGACCCAGGGATTAGTATGATGGGATAGACGGCCCATGACGACGGGTCGAGATCCACGATCCAGGGCCGGAGGGATGTTCGATGCCACGACCACAGCCCCGAACGAAACCGCCGGCCCGGACGAAATCGGTCCGGACAACCGGGCCGGTTCCGGCCGGCGAACCGTCGCCGATCCCGCCTGGCGGATGGCCCGAAGTGCTGACCCTGGCCGAAGCCGCCGCCTACCTTTGGGTCCCGGAGGCCGAGGTTGTCCGCATGGTCGGGCCGCGTGGCCTGCCCGGTCGTCTGGTCGGATCGGAATGGCGATTCTCCAGGACGGGCCTCGAACAATGGCTGCGAACCCCGCCCGGGCCTTCCGCCACGGAGTCGCTACTCGCCCTGGCTGGCACATGGAAGGACGATCCCGACGTCGACGAGATGCTGGCCGAGATCTACCGGCAGCGTGGGCGGCCGATGACCGAGGAAGGCCCATGATCCTCCTGGACACGGATATCCTGACACTCTGGCTCACGGGACACTCCGTGGTCGGTAGGCACGTGCTGGAGATCTCGGATCTTGTGGCGATCACGGTCATCAGCCGCATCGAACTCCTTCGTGGGCGATTCGATTTCCTCCTCAAGGCTGATGATGGCGCCCGGATTCAGGTGGCCCAGGCGAGGCTGGACCAGACCGAGCGCCAGTTGGCGGGATTGGCGGTCGTCCCATTCGACGCCGGATCCGCCGCCGAGTTCGACCGGCTCCGACAGGTCAAGAAGCTGAAGCAGATCGGCCGGGCCGACTTGCTGATCGCCTGCATGGCGATGGCGCATCGGGCGACCCTTGTCACTCGGAACCTCCGCCGCTTCCGCCAGATCTCGGGACGGATGATGGAGAACTGGGCCGATTGAGCGCCGGCACGGCATCCCCGGTCACACCCGACAGAGGAGCGGCGAGATCCTGGACCTCGGTTTCTTCAAGATCCTCGACACGTCGGCCTACGCCGATGGCTGGTTCACAGCTCTGGAGGCGCATACTGGCGAGGTCATTCAGGCGAACCAGCAGGGTGAGTTGAGACGATCCGGAGTGTCTCCGATCTGACATCCGACGACCGGCTCGATCGTCCGTCCGGGTCGAAAATTGGGATGGGCGATGTCAGAGATAGTCTTCCCGGATCGGGTGGAAGACGTCGAGGGCGACGGCTGGGCCGTCGAGGGCGCGGACGCTGTGGGGGACGCCGCCTGGGATTCGCCAGAGGTCGCCCGGTCCCAGGACTCGCGTCACGCCACCGACCGTGAACTCCAGCCGACCCTCCAGCATGATCCCACGACCCGCCGTCGTCTGGATCTCCACGCCCGGGAAGATCTGATGCCGGGAACCCGAGCCGGCTGGCAGGAAGTAGCCGTCAGGGTCGGCGATCGTCGGTGCGGAGGCGGACTCGGAGTCACGATCGGGCGTCGTCGGGTCGATCATCGGACCTGTCCATAAGCGTTGGCGATCCAGGTTTCCGTCGCCTGGAGGAATTGCTCGCGGTTCCCGTTATAAACGCCCTTCAGCACGTCGTCGAGCCCCGCCCCGCCTTGCTCGAGCATCTCGACCAGGAAGGTCCGGAATCCCTGGCGGAAGTATTCGTCGTGCGTCAGGCATTCCACCAATCCGAAACCGGCGGCGCGAAGCTCGTCGGCGGGGAGCTGGTCGCCGAGCGCCTGGGCGCCCCGGGTCGGCCAGCCCTGCTGCACCGCCTGGAACGCCGCCTGGCGGAGGTGGCGGTAGTACGGACTCCTCGGCTCGATCGACGACGCCAGATACGCCCCGATCCCCTCGCGAAGCCAGCGTGGGGCATTCCCCGCCGCCGCCACGGATCCGTTGCCCATCGCCTCGGTCAGAACGCCCAGCAGCGTCCGGTCGGGGCTGGCCTCGGCCTCGTCCGACGACTTCCGCCCGCGGCCCCGTCGCTTCGGCGCCGGCAGCTCCTTCCCGCCGCCGGCCGGGTCCGCCGCGGCGATGTACGGCTGCGGGACGTCGAACCGGACGCTCCATTTGGGGTCGGCCTGGTCGAAGTCGCGCCCTTCCACGGTCCGGATGAACTCCACGAACGTGTTGTTCTCATTGAAGACGTACAGGCTCACTTTCTCGGGCCAGTCCATCGCCCGGGCCCCGAGCATCCGCCTGAGCGGGTTGTACTGCGTCTCCAGTCCCTTGACCACCGAGGACGCCCGGTCGGCCGGCAGGTTGCTGAACAGGAGGAAATGCGTCCCTGGGGTGACCTCGGCCTTCTGCTTGGCCCCCGACTGCTTCCATCGCTCGTGGCCGGCCGCGATCGTCTTCTCGTCCCGATCCTTCGGCGACATCCGGGCCAGGTTCATCCGGCGGAGCTGCTCGGGAGTGGCGGCGTACGATTCCATCGGCTTTTTGGGATCGATCCCGGCGTCAATCCGGGCGCCTTCCTTGACCCATCGGGTGATCGTCGCGATCGCCTCGGCCGAGAGCGCCCGATTGGCCCCCTGGGGCATCTTCGGGTCTTCCTCGCCGTTGATCCGGAGGACCAGGTGGCTTTCCTCGGGCTTGCCCGGGACGATGACCTTGTGGGCAGGTGTTCCCTTCTGCAACGAATCGAAGGACGAGAGGTCGAGCTTGCCACGGCGGAGGCCGATTCCCTCCTTGCTGTGGCATCCACTGCAATTGGCGACGAGGATCGGCGCCACGTCGACCGAGAACTTCAGTCCGTCGGTCGAGGCCGAGGTCGAAGCTGAGGTCGAGGGCTTCGCCTCGTCCTTCGAGGCCGACTTCTTCAGGCTCGGGGCCTTGCCGCGCTTGCGGACTGGGCGTGATTGGCGCGGGCGAGACGTGGGGCGGTCGTCGGTGGGCGGCTGGCCAAAGGGATCGGTGCCGGCCGGGTCCTGCGCCGGCGCGACCGCGGCGGCCCGGGCCTGGTCGGGCCAGGTCTCCGATTCCGGACCAATCCCCAGGGAGGCCGCCGCGAAAATCCAGACGATGGCTCGACCCGATACCCGCCCTCGTACGATGCGCGACATCTCTTTGCCCCCGATGACCCGTCGGACCCCGTCGCCCCATTTTTCGCCCGACGCGCGACTGGAGAAGGGCCGCCATCCCCTCGAGCGCGGGAACTGCCCCGAAATGATACAGCCCGCCGAGAGCGGCGTGACTCCGAGGCGGCCCGCCAGCGCGCGACCGATCGCGGTCCTAGAGCGAATCGCAGAGCAGCCGGATTGTGACCAGCCCCCCTTCCTGGCTGTAGTAGAATTGCCGCGACCCGACCCGGATGTGCAGGTAGACCCCCGTTTGGTCCACGTCCGGGATGTACACGACATCGCCCGCCGATGGAATCGGCACGGCATCTCGCGCCGGCACCCTCGCGATCGTCAGCGCCCGGCGCTCATCCCAGAATTCCAGTTCCACCATGTTCGTTCTCCTGAGAGAGCCTGTTTGTGGATCTCTTGGCCCATTAATACCATTCTAAATCCACGGCCTTTGGCCGTGCGACCCGAAGAGCTTCGAGCGATCCGGCGTGCTTTCCTCCGAGAAACGATTTGAGATCGGCCACGCCGATGGAAGACGTCAAGCAAACGTACGA
>DAHZZC010000525.1 GCA_027435495.1 Planctomycetales bacterium | reverse complement strand
CAATGAAAGCGGTACGCGAGCTGGGTTCAGACCGTCGTGAGACAGGTCGGTCCCTATCTGTCGTGGGCGTAGGAAACTTGAGGAGAGTCTCCCCTAGTACGAGAGGATTGGGGAGGACCGACCTCTGGTGTGCCGGCTGTCCCGCTCGGGGCATCGCCGGGTAGCCAGGTCGGGACAGGATAAGCGCTGAAGGCATCTAAGCGCGAAGCCCCCTCCGAGATGAGGTTTCCAGCAGCATGGCTGCGAAGGCTCCTGGAAGACCACCAGGTCGATAGGCCGGGCGTGCACGGCGAGTGATCGCCTCAGCCGACCGGTCCTAACAGCCGAGCAGCTTGACCACCCCGATCCGTCCGCCCCGCTCCTGCGGTGCGTGAAGAGGATGGGAGTGATCCCCGAGATTCGTCTCGTGCTGCACTGTAGAACGAGCAGTGCCCGTTCGTGTGCGACCGACTCTACCGGAATCGCGTCCGGCCGGCTTGACCACCGGTCGGACGAATTCCCGGCGACCATACTGGCGGGGTCACACCCGTTCCCATTCCGAACACGGCCGTTAAGCCCGCCAGGCCCATGATAGTGCTTCGGCGCGAAAGTCGGTCATCGCCGGGATCATCCACCTCACCGCCCGCCCACGAGCTTGCTCGTCGGCGGGCGGTTTTTTTTGCGCTCCTTCCCGAGCGACGATGAGGATGGCTGCTCTCCGCCGTCATGGTACAGATTCCCCGCCCCCGAGTCTTATGACGCCGGTAGGTTTGTCTTCACTGTTAGGATTAGTTTTCTGTTCGGGCGAGCGGTTCCTTTCTTTCGGTGATCGGCGGGCACGCCGCGGCCATCTCGCGATTCCTCTCCACGTATTCGATCCATTTCTCCGGCACGTTGTCCTCGTGGAAGATCGCATCGACGGGGCACTCGACCCGGCAGGCGTCGCAGTCGACGCACGCATCGGGGGCGATGTAGAGCATTTGCTCGCCCTCGCGGAAGCAATCGCAGGGGCAGACGACGACGCAATCGGTGTACTCGCACCCGACGCACGGCTCGGTGACAACGAAGGCCATGGGCTCACTCCTGTGAAATCGAGGACGGATTCACTCTTCGACTCCAGGTGATCCCCTTTTCGCCGCCGAACCGGCCAGCGGCGGGCCGGATCTGTTAAGATCGATCCTCAATGGAAACCTCCGAGGCCCGCGAACCCTGGACGTCGCTCCTCCTGCTGGAGCGCCTGCGGTCCGGCGACGAGCCGGCCGCCGCGACCCTCTTTGCGCGCTACTTCGGCCGGCTGACCGGGTTGGCCCGGCGCCGGATGTCGGCCCGGCTCTCGCGTCGGGCGGACCCCGAGGACGTCGCGATGTCGGCCTATCGGAGCTTCTTCGTCGGGGCGAGGGAGGGCCGTTACGTCCTCGGCCGCGGCGGCGACCTCTGGCGGCTCCTCTCGGCGATCGCCCTCCACAAGCTGCTCAAGAAGGTCCGGCATGAGGAGGCGGCCCGGCGCTCGATTCAGGTCGAGCTGCCGATTGATCGGGTCGCCGAGGATCGGATCGTCCGCACCTTGGCGGGGTCGGGTCCCATGGAGGATCTCACGGCGGCCGACGAGCTGGACTGGATCGCCTCGCGGCTGGACACCTTCGGTCGTCGCGTTCTGGAGCTTCGGTTGCAGGGCCTGCTTGTCCCGGAGATCGCCAGGGATTCCGGACGGTCGGAACGTTCTGTCCGGCGGTCGCTTGCCCGGATCCGCGAGCTCATGGCGGACCGGATCGATCTCGCCTCTCGGAGCCCCTCGCGCGAATCCGCCGGGCCCGTGCCGCTCGTTGCAAGCGGCGAGGTCCCCGCGGCCTCGGTTCGCAACTATCGGATCCGGCGGATGATTGGTGCGGGGAGGATGGGGAAGGTCTACCGGGCGAGCCCGCTCTCCAGGGGACCCGATGTCGCCGTGAAGTTCCTGCGGAAGCCGCTCCTGGAGCGTCCCGATGTGGTCCGCCGCTTCCTCGACGAGGCCCAGATCGTCGCCGGACTCCGCCATCCGAACATCGTCCCGATACACGGGTTCGGCCGGACCGACGGCGGCTCGTATTTTCTCGTCCTGGAGCTGGTCGACGGCGGCGACCTGGCCGTCCGACTCGCCGGGTCTCCCGTCGCCGAGGCGGAGGCGATCGACTGGACGATCCAGCTCTGCGAGGCCGTTGAGCACGCCCACGGGCGCGGGGTCGTCCATTGCGACCTGAAGCCCGCCAACATCCTCATCGACGGTCGCGGGAGGATCCGGGTCTCGGATTTCGGCCTGGCCCGCTCGATCGCCCGTGTCGACGACCCCCGGCGGGCGGGGGCCATCGAGGGGACGGCCCCGTTCATGGCCCCGGAACAGGTTTCCCGGATCTGGGGGTCGATCGATCGTCGGACCGACGTCTACGGGATCGGCGCGGTTCTCTTCACGCTCCTGACCGGCCGCCCGCCGATTGTCGGCCCCGGGTTGGCGGACATTCTGGCCGAGGTGATCGCGACGACGGCCCTCCCCTGCCCCGGCGAGCTTCGTCCGGATCTCTCCAGGTGCCTCGTCGAGGTCTGCCGAAGGTGCCTGAGCAAGTCCCCGGCAGACCGATATCCGAGCGTCCGGGAGGTCCGCTCGGCGCTGGCCGAGGCGCGGGAGGACACGAGCCCCCGGCCTTCGAGCTAGCCGACCAGCTCTCGGATCGGTTCGGCGGTCGGAGGCAAGATCGCGACAGGCCGATCGGCCTTATCCTGGATAAAGGCGTGCGGGTCGATCCCGAGGTTGTGGTAGATCGTCGCCAGAACGTCCTGATAGTGGACCGGTCGCGAGGCCGCCGCGCCGCCAAGCTTGTCCGTCGAGCCGATCACCTGGCCGACGTGCATCCCGCCCCCGAAGAGCATCGCCGTGCTGACCGGGGCCCAGTGGTCCCGGCCGGCGTTCTTGTTGATCTTCGGCGTCCGGCCGAACTCCCCCCAGACGACCACCGTCACGTCGCGGTCGAGGCCCCGGTTGTGGATGTCCTCCACCAGTGCCGAGACCCCCTGGTCGAAGGCGGGCAGGTGCTTGCGGAGCCAGTCGAAGTTATTGCCGTGAGTATCCCAGAAGCCATACGCGACGGTGACAACCCGGGCGCCGGCCTCGACCAGCCGGCGGGCGACGAGGAACTGGTCGTTGTGCATCGGGGCGGCATCGCCGAGGGTGTTCCGCCAGCCAGGTCCATACCGGTCGCGAAGCCTCGGGGCCTCGCGCGAGAGATCCAGCGCCCGGGCGACCCTGTCGGACGTCAGCACGTCGAAGGCGCGCCGGTAGACGCCCTCCATGCCAGCGACCTCGGTATTGTCGAGCGAGTGTCGGAAGCCGTCGAACTGGTCGAGCAGCGCCCGGCGCCGGTCGAATCGGGGCGGCGGGACGTCGGCCGGCGGCTTCAGTAGCGCCAGGTCGTCCCCCTCCATCCGGGCGGCCCGGTACGAATGGCCGAGGAAGCCAGGCCCGGGGCTGTTGTACGGCCGGTGCTGCATCACCGGGAAGAGGTCGACAAACGGCGGAACCACCGGGTCAACCGATCCCTGCACCCTCGCGATCATCGAGCCGAAACTCGGCTTCCCCTCGCGCTGGCTCTGCCCCATCGGGAAGCCGGTGACGTTCTGGAAGCTCGAATGCTCGTCCCGCAGCCCGACGATCGACCGGATCACCGCGACCTTATCCATCAGGCCGGCAATCCTCGGGAGGTGCTCGCCGACCTGGACGCCCGGGAGCCGGGTCGCGATCGGCTTGAACTCGCCTCGAATTCCCTCGGGCGCCCCGAGCTTGAGGTCGAAGGTATCCTGATGCGCCAGGCCGCCCGCCAGGTAAATCATGATGACCGACTTGTGGGGAGCCCCGCCCCGGTGCGAGCCGCCCGCGACTGAGGCCCCAACCGGACTGACCGCTCCGGCGCGCGAATCGGCCGAGAGCAGGCCCGGCAGGCCGAGTCCGCCCATCGCCAGCCCACCGATCTGCAGGAACGACCGCCGCGAATGGCCGTCGCAGTACCGATTTCCCCCGCCCGGAGCCCACAACGTCAGCATCGGCGAATCCCTCCCAAACCGCATCGAGACCGATCGGAGTTTTCGACGCGTGTTAAACAAGAGTGTAATGGACCGGCGGGTCGAGGGCAAGCGACCGTTCAGGTTTGGGAGCGTCGGAATAGCGCGGACGATGGATTCCCGAGGGAGATGCCTGACACCGGATCCCCGCTGGATCGATCATCGGATCGCGGGGGCCCCAATCTGGGATTCCACAATTCGGGATTCCCATATTGAGGATTGCGGATTCGGGCCTATCGCGAGACCAGGGAGCGGCCTTCGGGACTTGCCTTCGCCCGGTCGGATTGCGGGGGGCCTGTCGACGGGATGGACCCGGACGGGAGAGATCATGGGCTCGAGCGTCATCATCCAGAAGGAGCGAGGCGCGTTCGTCAACGCGAATGGATTCACCGCCTGGAAGGGCTTCGACGAGCGAGGCTACGAGATTCGCTTCTTTGACTGGGAGCAGATGGCCTCGGAGGTGGCCCCGGTCGATCCCGGGACGATCACGGTCGGGTCGGTCGCGTTCGTGCGTCGAGCATTACGGCGCCTCGGCGCCGAACCTCGCCCGCTCGATGACCCGCCCCGGTTGACGGGTTACCTCGGCCGGAGAATCTGGCAGACGACGTGGTCCGAGGTCCGCTCTCGGATCGACGATCCCGGCGTGTCGGTCTTCGTGAAGCCGATCGAGTGCGACAAGGCCTTCAGCGGATATGTGGTCGCGTCCTTCCGGGACCTGATCCGGACGGCCCGATGGCCGGGCGAGATGAGACTCTGGGCCTCGGAGCCCCTGCCCTTCGTCTCGGAGTGGCGATACTTCGTCCGACGGGGTCGGATCATCGGCGTCGGGCACGACAAGGGCGACCCACTCCGATACCTCGACGCCTCGATCGTCCGGGCCGCGGTCGACGACTACGGCGAGGGGGCGCCCGTCGCTTTTGGGATCGACTTCGGGGTGATCGAGGACGGCGGGACCCGGCTGGTCGAGGTCAACGACGGCTTCTCGCTCGGCTGCCTCGGGCTCGGCCCGCTCGCGTACTCCGGCCTCCTGATGAGCTTTGACCTTGAAAATCGGTAGGTGCATCGATCGGCAAGCGTGCAACGCACGCATTGAAAACGATCGCGGACCGACAGATACTGTACGTACGATTTACCGGTTTTGACCGTCAAAAACCATGAGGACCGCTGGAACGAGCGGGTCGGCGGATCGGCGAGCGGGCGGGCCGTCGGCCCGGAATGAGTATCTTTTTCCCATACTTGCGGATAGGCGAACTGAAAGCCTATTCCGTGATTTGGCCCCGGGACAAGATAAGGAATATAAACGTGTGAGCATTTTCCGCAGGTCGTCGAGCCCCCATCCCGGGAAAATGGTCTCCGTTCGGGCCCGTCTGGGCGGATCGGGCCGGTCGGAGGGGTGAGGGCGTCGGGTGGCCGGATCGGGCCGGGTGGCCGCGGGGACGGCCGGGACGGAGCGGCGTCCGCCTCGGGGCGATGGTGGAGAGATTGGGCCCGCGGACGGCGGGCGGGACGCCTTCGTCCCGGGTGATGCGGGGGCGCCGAGGCCGGGGAATCCGGCGACCGTCCCAATCGGCAGGGCCAATGACAGATGTCGATTCGGCTCCTGACCCCTTATCCCGCCCAATCTACCAAAGATCAACTGTGTAATGAGAGTCGCCTGTAGATTCTCTAATATAAACATCTATTCCAATTCCATGATCAAGATTTTTTGTCGCCGCATAAACTGTATCACCGTCAAATTTCAATATATTAAATGAATTATCTATAAATAAACACCTATTAAGAAAAACGCAAAATCTTCATAGTGACATAAATATATTATGAGTGTTTCATCATGAATGTTGTGGCTGCTGATCAGGCACTGGACTTCGCTCCAAACCAATTCGGACGAGCGTCTCAGCGATCCATCGGCCATCTTTTCCCGGATGGTGGAAGCGAGCGAACGCTCGTATTGCACAGAAAAATCCGGATCTACGATGTCGGAACTTCTAATCATCAATCCAGTTGCTCCAGTGAAAGCCGACATAAAATCGTCCAGGCTACGCTTCTGGCGATTTCGACGAATTGCAGAAATCAATCGGAGATTCTCACTCATTCTTCGACCTTTGCCTTCCCACCCTGAAGTCGGGGCCGTCCCAGTGAATCTTGCTGGCCGCCTGGTTTCACTGGGCCAGCCTCCCAATGTGGCCCATGCCCCTCTACCTGATCTGTTATTGAGTGCTGAACGGAGTTGGGTTGGGAAAAGGGGGACATAGCGATTATCGACAACTGTCGAAGGTTGGCTCAGATAT
>DAHZZC010000524.1 GCA_027435495.1 Planctomycetales bacterium | reverse complement strand
CCCGCCACTTCCTCCTCTCCCGGAGCCATCCGCGATGAAACCGCGCGCATTGATCGTAGCCTGGGGGATGTTAACGTTTGTGTCTTTCGTGCTGAGCGGGTCGCGGGCTCCCTCGCAGGAGCCGACCGCCCGCGACGAGGCCGCCCGTCGGCGCGCCGCCACGCCGCCGTCGTCTGTCGACTGGCGGGCCAGGGGTTCCGGCGGGGCCGTCGCCGCGGGCGATCGCGAGGCGACCCACGCCGGCATCGAGATCCTGAATCACGGCGGCAACGCCGCTGATGCTGCCGCGGCGACCATCTTCTCCCTGAGCATCACCGATTCCCGGCTCTTCTGCTTTGGCGGTGAGGTTCCGATCCTGGTCTACGACGCCAGGACGCGGGGCGTCGCCGTGATCGCCGGCCAGGGCGCTGCCCCTCGGCTGGCGACCTGCGAGACGTTCGCGAAACGCGGCGGCATCCCGCTGAAGGGGATCACGGCGGCGGCGGTCCCGGCGGCACTCGACGCCTGCCTGACCCTCCTCGACCGCTTTGGCACGATGACCTTCGCCCAGGCGATCGCCCCGACCCGGCGCCTTCTCGCCCACCCGCCCCGCCGCGAGCCCTGGCACGCCGATCTCGCCCGGACGCTGGATACCCTCGTCGCCGCCGAGGCGATGGCCGACGACACCACTCCTCGCGACCGATCGCGCGGGCTCCGGCTCGTCGCCGACGCCTTCTATCGCGGTCCAATCGCGCGCCGGATCGACGCCTGGTCGCAGGCCAATGGCGGCCTGATCCGCTATGTCGATCTCGCCAACCATGTTACCCGGATCGAGGAGCCCGTCTCGGCGACCTATCGCGGCCGGACCGTCTACAAGTGCGGCGCCTGGACGCAGGGCCCCTCCCTGCTCGAAGCCCTGCAAATCCTCGAAGGTTTTGACCTCAAGTCGATGGGCCGAGGCAGCCCCGAGGTGATCCACACGATGGCCGAGGCGATGGAACTTGCCCTGGCCGACCGCGACACCTATTACGCCGATCCTCACTTCGTGGATGTCCCACTCGACGAGTTGCTCTCGCCCGAGTATGCCGCGAAGCGCCGGGCGTTGATCGACCCGAAATCAGCGTCGAGGGAGCGTCGGCCCGGCGACCCTCGCCACGGCCGGCCCCTGCTCGACCCTGCCGCCGATCCGGCCGCCAATCGTCCGGAACGAGCCAAATCCGACCCGCACGACACCACGACCTGCCTCGTCGCGGATAAGGCGGGGAACATCGTCGCCGCGACGCCGAGCGGATGGTCGGGCGTGGTCGCGGGAGACACGGGCGTCTGGCTGGGGAGCCGGCTCCAGAGCTTCAACACCTGGGAGGGCCACCCGAACGTCATCGAGCCCGGCAAGCGTCCCCGGATCACACTCTCGCCGACCATCGTCCTCGACGCGCAAGGCCGGCCGGAGATGGCCGTCAGCGTCGCGGGCGGCGACAACCAGGACCAGATGACGTTGCAGGTTCTGACGGACCTGATCGATTTCCGGTTCGAGCCTCTGGACTACGATGTCCAGGCTCCCCGATTCATGACGGACCACTTCATCAGCTCGTTCGGCCAGACGCCGCCACCGTGCCTGGGTCAGCTCCGGATCAATCCCGAAATGGGATCGGAGACGCTCGAGGCCCTGAAGAAGCTGGGGCACAAGCTGGTGGTCCGACCCGGTCCGCTGGCCGC
The DNA here is from genome assembly GCA_027435495.1 of Planctomycetales bacterium. GTDB lineage: Bacteria > Planctomycetota > Planctomycetia > Isosphaerales > Isosphaeraceae > JAKAUH01. The sequence goes on along the minus strand of DAHZZC010000524.1, from coordinate 3,181 downwards.
GGCGCCCTGTGTTTTGAGGATCAACCAGGGCGGCAGCCGGTCGTACATCGCCGTCGGCGACCCGCGTACCCGACGGCATGCGGCGGCGCTCCCCTGATCGGCCGGCTTCCGGCAAACGACCGACGCCTCGCTCTCCCGGGCGGATAAAGGGTCAGCAGGGGGCGATCCGGTGAATCCCGCCAGTGATGATGTCCTGGAAGACCAGTTCGCTTCCCTTACGAAGTTTTTGTGGAAAGACGATCAGCGTCTTGTTGGGGGGCATCTTGGCCGAGATCGCCAGGAAGCCTTCAATATCTCTGGTCGCATATAAGGCAGCGCCGAGCCGCTGCGTTGGGGCATCTCCAGGGGCGTAGGTGTCCCAGTTCCCGGTCAGCTCCTGGATCGAGATGTCGAGCAATGACTGTTGAGATGGATCGGTCAAATCCGCCACCGACTGCAATAGCACGCTCACGTCGATCGGGACCATCTTACTTTGATGTGGATTAGGGACGGGCCGCTTGGGCGGCCCGAAGATCGCGCCGACTTCATAGAGCGCGACAAATTGATGCTCGCCAAGATAAAGGATCTCGAACGGCGTCTTGGCTGCCCTACCGGGATTGAACCGCGTCGTGACTTGCTGGGTGTAGTCGGTCTTGAGGGCCGTTTTCCAGTGCTGGGTGGCGATCGCTCGGTACCAAATGGCATTGATCGGCCTGAGGGTCAGGCGCCTACACGCAGACAGCCTCATGAAAACATACCGAGTTTTGCCGCCATGATACGGTCCCTTAATCGCGGCTCCTCGGCTGTTCCCAACAATTCGACCGGCTTGCGCCCCCCAAACGCGGGGTTAGGGATGTGGAACCACCCCTCAGCATCATCGATAAATCCCCTAACATCGTCGAGAATCGTTGGGTCGATCGGACTCGTCCTCACGCGGCGATGCTTTCCGGCCTGCGCGGACGGGACGATCTTGCGAATGCTATTTGCAACCTTAAGGCCCCGATCCCTCAGCGAGTAAAGATTCCTGTTGCCGAGCCGGCGGAGTTGGACGAGACCGCTATCTCGAAGTAGGGCGAGGCTGTGGCTGATCGCCGGCTGGTCTTCGCCGAACTGAGTGCAAAGATCGCCCACCCCGCGTTCGCCCTCGGCCAGCGTCAGCAGCAAGCTCAGACGGAGCGGATCTCCGATCGTTCCGAGTATGGCTGACGACGTCGCGATGGCCTCCAGTCTTGCCGTCCTCTCCATCCCCATTAGAGAGCTAGACTCGGAGCCTGTCTCAGCATTGCTAGACAGACGGGGGTTGGCAAGGGACTTGCCGCCCTTCGTTTTGATGGCTCCCATAATCCCCCTCCTCCCAATTCGCGGCGACATTCCATAAAGGTAGACGCCTCTTCGTCCAGCCTCGCCCATGCTCAGATCGGCCTGACTAGCCATTTTACTCAAATTGTACCCGGCCGTCGAACCGGATTGTCGCCGGGGATGCAACGGAAACGTGACCCAGGCTGCTCCGCCCACCTATCCTCGCCCGCGTAAAGGGTCGAAAAGGTTAAAGGGTCAGAAGCCTGTGTTTAGAAAAGGTTAAAGGGTCAGAAGCCTGTGTTTAATGCTCCAGAACCTTTAGGCCGGATCGACTGATCGGCCGGCTTCCGGCAAACGATCGACGCCTCGCTCTCCCGACCAGCCCGTCCGATTGCCGGATGGGCCGGTCCTGTGCCAGCCTCCACGAGAGATGGTGAGACCGACCGGGGCGTCTGGTAGGAGAAAAGGTGTTGGCGGTCTCTGTCCCCTTTTGCCTTCTCCTCACCGCGAAGCGCTACCCTATGGATGAGACCGACGGCGAGTCGGCCGGCTTCTTGAACAGGGTATTGGAGGTCGGGCTGCCCCGACCTCCAATCCATGATCATTAAGCCCATCCATTCAACTGCCAGGAACCCGCCATTCATCGAGGCGGTTCCGCGGCACGATCAATTTCCTATTCTCCTCCGAGTTTCGAGGGCCATAGGCCCGCAGGCTCGTGCACGGCTTGTACTCTACGCGGATCGTCTGTGGTGCGTTGCCCTGGGCTGAACTCAAGCAGAAGTCGAATTGCTCGGCGTCTAGCAAGCAGACCTGCATTTTCTTCAAGGAGCCGGCATCGATATTCCGCAGCCCGCAAACAAGAGCGACCCACACAGGCTTCGACGTTTGTAACTCGGCGATTTTGGCCAGCTCGGCTCCTGAGAAAGCGAACGACCAAACCCACTTCCGCTCGCGCTTGGTCTCCCGATTCTTGAGACGATACTTTATATAGACGATCGCCTCGTCGTTCACGCGATAGGCTGCCCATGCCTGCTTTGCGTCGGTCTCGACAAGCCGCAACGCCGCACCATCGGTCCGCAGGAGCTTGGTGAGCACAATTCCGTGAAACAGTTCAAATTCCTTCACCTGAGCCATAATACTAGTTACCTCCGCTACCTGACGACGAAGATCACAGGCCCGCCGCGGGCAGGCCGCCGCATCACAATATCCATCTACGACAACTTTCGATTCGGTCCCTGAACCATTTCGCTATCCGGGTAAACTCCGTTGGGCCGGGAGCCGCGGGTGATCACACATAGATCGATGGGGCCGACGATCCGAACGATTTCGGCTTATGAAGCAACCCCTTCGGTCGTCTTCGGAGCGAAGAGCGAATGGCCTGCATGACGGGGGATTTTGGCGTCCGCAAGGCTCGCTTCTTCGTCCCGAGCTTTCGCTCATCCTCGGTACTGCTTTTCCTCTCTACAGGATTAGGCTCGCGAAGCCGATGTCCATGCTCTTGCAACAACTTGCGAAGAGCAGGATACTTGCTCACAGGGCTGGCCTCGGAGGATAGCGTGGTGGGATTCGCTTCCTGTTCCAGCGGAGGTGCTTTCTCATTCGTTGGTAGCGAGTCTGGGCTTGTCGTCCGGGTTGGCGAGGGAATGTTGGCTCTAAGGATCGCCCTATCCCTCTCTACGCGGCTCAGCAGCTTGAGTTCCCGAAAAACCTCGATCCTTGCGTTGTCCAGCAGTGACCGAAGCTCCACGGGGCTAAGCTTCGCTCTTAATACCATTCTAAATCCACGGCCTTTGGCCGTGCGACCCGAAGAGCTTCGAGCGATCCGGCGTGCTTTCCTCCGAGAAACGATTTGAGATCGGCCACGCCGATGGAAGACGTCAAGCAAACGTACGACCGAGTCCGT
>DAHZZC010000523.1 GCA_027435495.1 Planctomycetales bacterium | reverse complement strand
TATCTCGACGAGGCGGAGCGATGTGATGAGGTGGTGATTCTGCACCAGGGCGAGGTTCTCGATCAGGATGAGCCGCAAGCCTTTCGGGAACGTATGCAGGGGCGAAGCTGGACGGTGGAGGTGGAAGGCGTGAGGCCGCGCGCCTTGCAGGCGCGCCTCGCACAGTCGCCCGGCATCCTCGACGCGGTGGTGCAGGATGACCGGGTGCGACTGATCTCCGAGGCGGGGACGCCGCCCGAAGCGGATCGCCTGCTCGACGACCTTCGAGGCGTGGTCCTGAAATCGGTGGAACCCCGGTTCGAGGACAGCTTCATCGCCCTCCTGCGGACGCGGATTCCGGAAGTGGATCTGGGCATGGCCCAACCGGAGAGAGACAAATCGCTCCCGCATTCGGAGGCTTCGACCTCGCCGGTTTCCGGTCGTTCAACGGCCGCACCCGTGATCGAGGTGCGCCAGGTTCAGCGGAGGTTCGGCGAGTTCTACGCCGTCCGCGGAGTCTCTTTTCAGGTCGAGCGAGGCGAGGTGTTCGGACTGCTCGGCGCCAATGGCGCCGGCAAATCCACCATGTTCCGGATGCTCTGTGGACTGCTTCCGCCCAGCGGGGGTTCACTGAGTGTGGCCGGGGTCGACGTGCGACGCGCCGCCTCCGATGCCCGGGCGCGGCTGGGGTACATGTCGCAGCGCTTTTCCCTGTACGGTTATTTGAGCGTCCGCCAGAACCTGAACTTCTTCAGCAGCGCCTATGGCCTTGCCGGTCGTCAACGCGCGGGAAGAATCGCCTGGGCCCTGGAACAATTCCAGCTCGGACCGCTCGCCAGCTCGACGAGCGCGGACCTGCCGCTCGGCTACAAGCAGCGTCTGGCCCTGGCCTGCGCCTTGATGCACGAGCCGGAGATCCTTTTCCTGGACGAGCCGACCTCGGGCGTCGATCCCCTGGCGCGGCGGGAGTTCTGGCGTCGGATCAATGAGCTGGCCGAACGACAGGTCACGGTGCTGGTGACCACCCACTTTCTCGAAGAGGCCGAGTACTGCGATCGGCTGGCCGTCATGGCGAGCGGGACGATCCTGGCCCTGGGGACGCCGGCGGAGGTCAAGCGCCTGGCCGGCTCGTCGCCGTCGCGGCCCCTTGGCATGGAAGAGTCGTTCATTCACCTGATCGAGCAGAGCGTTCATGGCGGAGGGACGTCATGAGCGGAGCGGTGAGCATTCGGACCAGCCCGACGTCGGAACGCGGAAGCCGCGGCCTCCGGCTGCGTGGGCTGGTTCGCAAGGAATTCCTGGAGATCATCCGCGATCCCAGCAGTATCGCCATTGCCTTTTTGTTACCGGTGATTCTTCTGCTGATCTTCGGATATGGAGTATCGCTTGACGCCGAGCATCTCCCGATCGCTCTGGTCGTGGACCGGCCCGGCCCAGAGACCGCGGAGTTCACGGCTCATTTCCAACGCTCGCCCTACTTCGAGCCCCTGCTGATGCTCCGGATGGACGAGGCCGACCGGGCCATGCGGGATCGCCGGGTCTCGGCTATCGTCCACCTTCGATCGGACTTCGCGCGGCGACGCCGAATTGGAGGCGCACCGATTCAGATCATCGTCAACGGGGTGGACGCCAACACGGGACGGCTCTTGATGGGCTATGTCGAGGGCGTCTGGAGCCGATGGTTGCAGCAGCGCGGGCAGGAGGCAGGTGAGCCGCTGGACGTGCCGGTACTGGTTCAGGAACGGGTCTGGTTCAACAGCGAGCTGGAAAGCCGAAACTTCCTCGTACCCGGTCTGATCGCCATCATCATGACCCTCATCGGC
>DAHZZC010000522.1 GCA_027435495.1 Planctomycetales bacterium | reverse complement strand
CGAGCCGGCCGAGGTGGGGGGATGGGTGTGGGATACGTCGTGCCGCGTTGTCGATGATCAGGATTTCAGGCCAGGACCCGGGGTGACTTTCCATGAGATTCGAAGGGACGGCAAGGGCCCGCTCTCGGACTCGACGCGAGAGACCGGCTGCGATGTTGATCGGGATGGCCGCGGTGCTGGCGGTCGCCGGGGGTCTGCTGGACCAGGCGAAGGCGGGTGATGTGCCCTCAAAGCAAGGGACGTCCGCGAAGGAGAGGACCTCGGCGATTCCGCAGGTGGCGGCGATTGACGAGGGAATCGCGGCAGCCTGGGAGGCGGCCGGGATCAAGCCGGCGAAGCTGGCGACGGATGAAGAGTTCCTCCGGCGGGCCTACCTCGATCTGGTCGGGCGGGTTCCCAGCCTTCGAGAAGCGCGGGCCTTCCTGAACACCCGAGAATCCGACAAGCGAGGGAAACTGGTCGAATATCTGCTCAACGATCCGGACTTCGCCAAGAACTTCGCGACCCAGTGGTCGGTTCTGCTGATCGGCCGGGGCAACCAGGGGCGGCAGGTCGACCGGACCTCGCTCAACAACTGGCTGCGGAAGCAGTTCGGCGCGGATCGCCCGTGGAACGAGATCGTGCGCGATCTGGTTGGCGCGACCGGTTCGAACAAGGAAAACGGGGCCGCGAACTACGTTCTGGCGCACCTGGAGTTTGGGGCCGTCCCGCTGACCTCGAAGACGACCCGTCTGTTCCTCGGCAAGCAGATCCAGTGCACGCAGTGCCATGATCACCCCTCGAACGACTGGAAGCAGGCCGATTTCTGGGGGGTCAACGCCTTCTTCAAGGGGGTCAAGACCGAGGACGTGATGAAGGCGAACGAGACCGGTGGCGAGGCCTACGACCATACGGTTCTGACCGACACCCCGACGGATGCCTACGTCAGCTACGACAAGCGGAACGGAATGATCGGGATCGCCTTCCCCCGCTTCATCGACGGCCGGAAGATCAGCCAGGGAGGCGATATCATCCGTCGGACCGAGCTGGCCAAGCTCATCTCCGACCCGACGAACGAGGCAACAGCCCAGGCGTTTGTGAATCGGACCTGGGCTCACTTCCTCGGTCGAGGATTCGTCAATCCGGTCGACGACTTCGGCCCGCACAATCCGCCCAGCCATCCCGAGGTCCTGGAGAAGCTGGCGAAGGATTTCCAGGAATCCGGCTACGACGTGAAGAAGCTTTGCCGTTGGATCACGGCGAGCCGGGCCTACCAGTTAAGTAGTGTTCGGGGCAAGGGGAGCGAGAAGGACGACGGACTCTTTGCCTCAATGCCCCTGCGGCCAATGTCGCCCGAGCAGCTCTTCGACTCGCTTCTGACGGCTACGTCCGCCCACAAGGCGGGAACTCCCGACGACGGCAACCGCCGACGGGACGCCTGGCTCCGGCAGTTCATTTTCGCCTTCGCCAACGACGAGGCCGAGGAATCCACGAGCTTCCAGGGGACTATCCCCCAGGCCCTGATGATGATGAACGGCGAGTTGATGCAGGAGGCTCTTTCTGGCAAGCCAGGGAGCTTCGTGGGCGAACTCTGCGCCCAGGCGGCCCGCGGTGGAAGGTCGTCCGAGGCACGCATGATCGAGTCGATTTACCTGGCCGCCCTGAGCCGACGACCGACCACCCGCGAGCTTCACCAGGCGAGCTCGTATTTTGAGAACTATCCCGACGGAATGCAAGTGCTCCAGGATCTCTTCTGGTCGCTCCTTAATTCCAACGAGTTCATTCTGATTCACTGACCCCTCAACCCAGGCGCGCTGCGAATGGGCCCACGCCGGGCGATCCGACCCTGGCCTGCCACGTAGACGGGCGCGGGAACCGATCGATCCACGTGGACCCGCGGCGGGAGGTTCGTCCGATGTCCGACGCGATCCGACCCCTCGGCGGGATGACCCGGCGGCACTGGCTCGGCCACCTGGCCGCCACCGCTCTGGGCGTCCCAGCGATGCAATTGTTCTCGGCGATGCAGGCCAACGCCCAGTCGCTGCGCAAGACCAATCGGAGCCTGATCGTTCTCTGGATGGGCGGCGGGCCGAGCCACCTTGATATCTGGGATCTCAAGCCCGAGAGCGAGAAGAACGGCGGTCCGTTCAAGCCGATTTCAACCTCGGCGCCCGGCGTGCTGATCTCCGAGCACATGCCGAAAACCGCCAAGCAAATGCATAATCTCTCGATCATCCGCTCGCTCGATTCGAAGGAAGGAAATCACGAGCGCGGAAACTACCTGATGCACACCGGGTATGCCCCGAATCCGACCGTGACTCACCCGGGATTCGGCTCGTATTGCGCGCTGGAACTTGGCGAGAAGCTCTCGAATTTTGACCTGCCTCACTGTATTTCGATCAACACGCCGGGGTCCGCGGCCGGATTCCTGGGAATGTCGTACGCTCCGTTCGTCGTGCAGAATCCGAACGCTCCGATCGCCAACCTGAAGCCGCCGAAGGACGTCGAAGCCTGGCGGATGGACCGCCGGCTTCGGATGCTCGGTCAGGTCGAGAACCAGTTCATCACGCAGCGGAAGGCTCAGGCCGCTCTCGACCACAAGGCGGTCTACGCGAAGACGCTCCGAATGATGAACTCCCGGTATCAGGACGCGTTCAACCTCGAGAAGGAGTCGGCGGCCGTCCGCGACGCGTATGGTCGCGGCTCGTTCGGCGCGGGCTGCCTGATGGCCCGCCGGCTGGTGGAGCAGGGGGTTACCTACGTCGAGGTTGCGCTCGACGGCTGGGACACCCACGCCAATTGTTTCGACACCCTCTCGAAGCGGCTCCTGCCCGAGCTGGACAAGGGGATGTCGTCGCTGGTCGCCGACCTGGCCGCCCGCCATCTCCTGGAAACGACCACGATCGTCTGGATGGGCGAGTTCGGCCGGACACCTCGGATTAACCAGAACGCCGGCCGAGATCACTGGCCGAGGAGCTGGTCGGTGGTCGTCGGCGGCGGCGGGATGAAGAACGGACAGGCCATCGGCGCCACCGACAAGGACGGAGTCGACATCATCGACAAGCCGGTCGGCGTGATGGACCTGGTCGCCACGCTCACGAAGGCGATGGGAATGAACCTCGAAACCCAGTACACCACGCCTCGAGGCCGCCCGATGAAGATCGTCGACGGCGGGAAGCCGATCCAGGAACTCTTCGGCTGAGCGGCAACTCGCCGTCGCGTCGAGCCTACAGACAGGACAGGACCCCCAACCCGATCGGCTCTCCGCTCGGGGAAAGGGGTTCTTTCCTTGCGCCTTCCGGCGAGACAAAGGGGTAAGGATGCCGATTTGCGGGAGTCCGAGATGATCCTTCGCATCCACAACGCCCGCGTCCGCGGCCCGCATTCGCTGCGATTGTTTCCGCGACGGGACGAGCAAGCAGGTCGAGCTTAGCCCGCTGCTCGACGGCCCGATCTTCGAATCGCTCGAGGATCCCGCGTACTTCGCCCGGGGGTGCCCCGATTGCCGATTCGTTGCCATCCTCGGATGGGTCTCGCTTCACGGGCGACCGCATCCGTGATCGATTCACTCCGCGATCGGCCCGAGCAGCCAGAGGGGGCAATCGCGGCGGACGGCCTCATTCGCGGCCAGGGCGAGGCGGGCGAAGGTGAGGATCTCGGGCGGCTCGGCGACATAGCCATCGTCCGGGTCGTGGCCCACGCAGAGTAACTCGTTGAGCCCGTGGTCGTCCAGCGGAAGCTCCCACCGCTCGGCCAGGGCGCCCAGCTCGTTGCGCAGGCCCGGCAGACTGGCGCACCGGAGCGCACCGCCCGCGGAGAGCGGCAACGAGGCCGTCTGAACGTGGGCGGGCAGGTAGACACCGCGGCCGTCCTCGCCGAGGGCCATCAGGTTCGGGACGGCCTCGAAGCCCAGTTCCTCGCCGGCCCGCCGTTGCAATTCCGACCATCCCGTGTCGGCCATCTCACCAAAGTGCAGCGCCGTGGGGCCGTCCCAATCTCCCTCAGCGCCGAAGGCGTTGTCGAGAACGCCCACGACCTCCTCGGCAAATCTCTCCGCGAACGTTCCCCTGGCACCGCCGACGGTGAATGAAACGGCCATGATGGGTCCCTCGCAACACAGGCTCTTGGCACGCGGGAAAATGGGCGATTCCGGGCGACGGGAGAGAGCCGGGGAGACATCCCTATCCACCACGGCGTGGCCGGCGTATCCTGGTTCCGTTTGGCGATGGTAGCGGTCCGACACGTCCGAAACGCCGGTGGCTGGCTGTTCGCGACCTCGGTCGGTCCGATCGATCGAGACGATCCGATCAGGTCCTCTCTGAAGTCGTTAGTCTGGCCCCGCGCGGCCCTTACTGTCAAGCGCCCAGTGGCCCCGAGAAATCCACGATGAGCCGACCTCGAATCTTCCGGGAATCCTCGGCGTTTTGCCTGGTCCTTCTCCTGATTTTGACCGCTTCGAGGGCAACCGCCGGCCCCCCCAGTATCCTGGGATTCTCGCCGGGCTCGGCCGAGAAGGAACAAGCCGCCGAGACCCGGGCATTGGCCGTCCCGACTCCCGAGAACGCCCGGAAGTGGCTCCGGATCCTCACCGCCGAGCCGCACGTCGCCGGCACCCCCGCCGATCGCAAGACCGCTGAGTTCGTCCGCGACAAGCTTCGAGAGTGGGGATGGAAGGCCGACCTTGCCGAGATGAAGGTCCTGCTGAATTACCCCCAGGGAAAGCCGGCGCTGCAGATCCGGCGACCTCATCTCATCGACCTCCCCCTGGACGAGGCCCCGCTTGCGATCGACAAGGATTCCGCCAGCAGCAGCGCCTTCGGCGCCTTCAATGGATACGGGACGACCGGCAAAGCCAGTGGCCAGGTCGTGTATGGCAACTACGGACGCCCCGACGATTTCACCGCCCTCGATAAGATGGGGATCGAGGTCAAGGGGAAGATCGTCCTGGTCCGGTACGGCGAGCTATTCCGGGGTTTGAAGGTCTACAACGCCCAGAAGCGGGGAGCCGCCGGCATCCTGATCTTCTCCGACCCGGCCGACGACGGCTACGCGAAAGGCGATACCTACCCCGACGGCCGGTTCCGTCCCGAGTCGGCCATCCAGCGCGGGAGCGTCCAGTTCCTCTCGCACGGCCCCGGAGACCCTTCCACACCGTTCGGGCCGTCGGTCGAGGGGGCGAAGCGGCTTCCGTTCGATGCACTCTATGGCTTCCCCATCTTCCCGGTAAGGAAGGTCGGAGAGGGCCAATCGGTCGAAAACTGGGAGAAGACCACCGGCCTGAAGCGCGACGAGTACTTCGCGACGATTCCCTCGCTGCCGATCAGCTACGCGACGGCCCGCGAGATCCTCAAACTGATCGCCGGCCCGAACGTCCCGACCGGGTGGCAGGGCGGATTGCCGATGCCGTACCACGTCGGGCCGGGGCCGGCCGAGCTCTCGATGTCCGTCTGGATGGAGTACCAGCTCCGCCCGATCTGGAACGTGATCGCGACGCTCCCCGGCGCCGACGAGCCCGATCGCTGGGTGATGCTCGGCAACCATCGCGACGCCTGGGTCTACGGAGCCGTTGACCCGGGGAGCGGGACCGCCGCGACGATGGAGACCTGCCGGGCGCTCGGCGAGGCCGTGAAAAAGGGCTGCAAGCCGCGCCGGACGATCGTCTACGCGAGCTGGGACGCGGAGGAATATGGGCTCGTCGGCTCGACCGAATGGGGCGAGGCCCACGCCGACGAGCTGAAAACCAAA
>DAHZZC010000521.1 GCA_027435495.1 Planctomycetales bacterium | reverse complement strand
GCTCGATCAGGTCCTCGACCGAGACATCGACATTCACGATCTGGTCGGCCTCGGCGAGTACGCGATCGGGGAAGCGCTCCTTAACCCGGACGCCGGTGGATCGCTCGATCTGATCGTAGAGGCTCTCCATATGCTGAACGTTGACCGTCGTGATCACGTGAATCCCGGTGTGGAGCAGATCCTCGACGTCCTGATACCGCTTGGGATGCCTGCTGCCGGGGGCGTTGGTGTGCGCCAGTTCGTCGACCAGGCAGACCGTTGGTCGTCGTGCGAGGATGGCTGCGGTGTCCATCTCGCGGAGCTTCACGCCACGGTATTCGATCACGCGAGGCGGAACGACCTCCAGATCATGGAGCTGCTCGGTGGTCTCGAGACGGCCGTGAGTCTCGACCAGGCCGACGACGACGTCGACCCCCTGCGACTTCAATCGGTGCCCCTCGCGAAGCATCGCATAGGTCTTGCCGACCCCAGCGGCCGAGCCGAGGTAGACCTTCAGCCGGCCGCGGTTCTGGCGGCGGATCAGCGAGAGGAACTGCTCGGGGGTCGGTCGCGGCAGCTCGGTCGCGGGCATGGGATCGTCTCCGGATCGATTATCGCGGCCCGGTTCGCTCGTCGTCGAGGGCCAGGTTGAGCCGCAGAACATTCACCCGCGCCGGAGCGCCGAGGACGGCGCCCGAGCGGTCGGTCATTTTCTGGACAAGAGCACGAACGCGTTCAACCTCGATCCCTCGCGCCGAGGCGACCCGAGGTACCTGGTACTCGGCCGCCTTGAGGGTGATCTCCGGGTCCAGCCCCGATCCGGAGGCTGTCACGAGATCGACCGGCGCCGGATGCTCGTGCGTTGCCTTGAGCTTCGCGGCGCGCTCGGCGACGGCCTTGCGCAGGTCGGCGTTGTGCGGGCCGAGGTTCGAGCCCGAGGCGGCATCGGCCCTGTAATCGCAGGCCGACGGTCGGGGGTGGAAATACCGGTCCGATTCAAACTTCTGCGCGATCAGCGCCGAGCCGACGACGGAACGATCCTTGCGGATCAGGAGGCTCCCCGACGCCTCCGACGGGAAGATCAGCGCGGCCAGGGCCCAGACCGCTGCCGGATAGATTACCGCGCACGCGAGGAACGTCACCGCACAGGCCCGCAGGGAAGGGATCAGTTCTCGGAACATGACGAGGAAACTCCTCGGATTCGTTTCATTCTGACGAAGCATCTGTCATTTTGGCGATCAGATCGCCAGGTCAATAAGCACGTCGATGATCTTGATGCCAACGAACGGCGCGATCACGCCGCCAAGGCCAAAGTAGAGCAGATTGCGCCGCAGCAGCGCGCTGGCCCCGACCGGCCGGTAGGTGACGCCCTTCAGCGCGATCGGGATCAGCATCGGGATGATGATCGCATTGAAGATCACCGCCGAGAGGATCGCCGACTTCGCGCCGCCCGACGAGGCCAGGCCCATCAGGTCGAGGGCGCGGAGCGAGGCCAGCGCCTTGAAGTCGACGAACATCGCCGGAATGACCGCGAAATACTTCGCCAGGTCGTTGGCGATCGAGAACGTCGTCAGGGCGCCCCGGGTCATTAGAAGTTGCTTGCCGATCTCGACGACCTCGATCAGCTTCGTCGGGTCGCTGTCGAGATCGACCATGTTACCGGCCTCCCTGGCCGCCTGGGTGCCCGAGTTCATCGCGACGCCGATATCGGCCTGCGCCAGGGCGGGAGCGTCGTTGGTTCCGTCGCCCATCATCGCGACGAGCTTGCCGGCGGCCTGCTCCTTGCGGATGTAGGCCAGCTTGGCCTCGGGTGTTGCCTGGGCGATGAAGTCGTCGACCCCTGCCTCCTGCGCGATCGATCGGGCGGTCAGGGGGTTGTCGCCCGTGACCATCACGACCCGTAGCCCCATCTGCCGGAGTCGGGCGAACCGTTCGCGGATGCCCGGCTTGAGAATATCTTCGAGTTTGATGATCCCGATGATATTGTCGCCCGAGGTGACGGTCAGCGGGGTGGCACCCTTCGAGGCGATGGCATCGACCGTTTCCTGGTAGGCGTCGGGGATTCGTCCGCCCCGCGATCGGGCCATTTCGGCCATCGTATCGGGTGCACCCTTGCGGATGCAATCGCCATCGGGCAGATCCACACCGCTCATTCGTGTCTGGGCGGTGAACTCGATAAACCGGCTGCCGTCGGGAGCGATCAGGTCGAGTTCGAACGACTGCCGGGCGAGTTCGACGATGCTCTTACCTTCGGGCGTGGTGTCGGCGAGAGAGGCGATCGCGGCCATGCGCGCCAGCTCGCGCTCGGGCAGTCCGCCCATGGGCACGAAGAGCGTCGCCCGGCGATTGCCCAGCGTGATCGTCCCCGTCTTGTCGAGCAACAGCGTATCGACGTCGCCAGCGACCTCGACCGCCTTGCCGCTCTTGGCGATCAGGTTGGCCGCGAGGGCCCGGTCCATCCCGGCGATTCCGATCGCCGCGAGCAGGGCGCCGATGGTGGTTGGGATCAGGCAGACGAGAAGCGCGATCAGTGTGGGGATATCAAGTTCGATCCCGTGGTACAGGGCCATAGGGTAGAGCGTCGCCGTGACGATCAGAAAGATGATCGAGAAGGCAGCCAGGATGATCGTCAGGGCGATCTCATTCGGCGTCTTCTGCCGGCTCGCTCCTTCGACCAGCGCGATCATCCGATCGAGAAAGCTCTCGCCGGGCCCGGCAGTGACCTCGATGACAATCCGGTCGGAAAGGACGCGCGTCCCTCCGGTGACGCCTGATCGATCGCCGCCAGCCTCACGGATCACCGGAGCACTTTCGCCAGTGATCGCCGACTCGTCGACCGAGGCCAGGCCCTCGACGATCTCACCGTCGGCCGGAATGACCTGACCGGCCTCGACCACGATCCGGTCGGCGGTTCGTAGCTCAGTTGACGAGACCTCGACGGTTTCTCCCGAGGGCTCGAGCCGGCGGGCGATGGTATCCTGTCGGGTGGCTCGCAGGCTCTGCGCCTGTGCCTTGCCTCTTGCCTCGGCCAGCGCCTCGGCGAAGTTGGCGAAGAGGACGGTCAACAACAGTAGAAGTGCCAGCGAGGCCTGGTAGACAATCGTCGAAGCGGTGGCTCCCGCGGCGATCGAGCCGACCGCGATGATCGAGGTCAGCACCCAGCCGACGTCGACCAGGAACATCACTGGGTTCCGCGCCATGATCCGAGGGTCGAGCATTGCGAACGATCGGGCCGTCGCCATCCGGACCAGCGCCGGTTCGAACAACTTCAGGCGGCGCGTCTGCCGGCGCTGGATCTTCATCGCCTGCGCCTCGGGCGGCGTCCGCTCGGGGATTGGGGTGGGGGTGAGCAGGGTCATCGACGAATCTTCCTCGGTCGGTTACGGGGTATCTGTTTCGTGCCGGAGGCGCGGATTTCAGGGGGTCGCGACGACGGTCGTCAGGTGATCGGCGATCGGCCCGAGTACGACCGCCGGCATGAACGAGAGCGCTCCGACGAGGAGCACCGTGCCGAGCAGCATGGCGCCGAAGGTCAGGTCGTCGGTTCGGAGGGTTCCGGTCGATGGGGGGACACGCTTCTTCTGCGCCAGGAACCCAGCAATCGCGATCGGTAGGACGAGTGATGGGAATCGGCCGAGCAACAGAACGACCCCCGTGGCGATGTTCCAGTATGGGTTGTTGTCGGCCAGTCCCTCGAAGCCTGAGCCGTTGTTCGCCGCGGCCGAGGTGAACTCATAGAGGATCTCGCTGAAGCCGTGCGGCCCCGGGTTCGCGACCGTCGTCGGGCCCCAGGCGGTCCCGGCGAACAGGGCCGTCCCGCCGCAGATTAGTAGCGGGTGGATCAAAATCGCCAGCATCGCCAGCTTCACTTCCTTCGCCTCGATCTTCTTACCGAGGTACTCAGGAGTTCGGCCGACCATGAGCCCGGCGAGAAAGACCGCCGTGATGATATACATGAGCATGTTCAAAAAACCTGCGCCGATCCCGCTGAAGTCGACGTTGAGCATCATCAGCGACATCGGCACCAGCCCGCCGATCGGCTGGAAGCTATCGTGCATCGCATTGACCGAGCCGTTGGAGGTCGCGGTCGTGATCGCCGACCACGTGGCGCCGGCGACGGCTCCGGTCCGGACCTCCTTGCCTTCCATGTTTACGCCCGAGGTGACCGGCAAGCCCCTGGCCGCGGGGCTCGGCTGCAATTCAGACCAGATCGCGATGCCCGCCCCGACCACCAAGGGCGCCGCCATCACGCCATAGACGACGACTGCGTGGGCCCGATCGCGGATCATCCGGCCGAACATCACGATCGAGGCCATCGGGATCAGGATGATCGCGATCACCTCCAGGATGTTGCTCCAGGGTGTCGGGTTCTCCAGCGGATGCGCTGAATTTGGGCCGAAGAAGCCTCCACCGTTGGTTCCGAGTTGCTTGATCGCGACCTCCGCCGCGACCGGCCCGACCGCGATTGTCTGCTCGGCGCCCTCGAGCGTGTTGGCCTTCACGGCGCCGTCGAAGGTCATCGGGACGCCGCTGGCGACCAGCGACACCGCCAGTACCAAAGATAAAGGAATCAGTACCAGAACAAGACCGCGTGCCGTGTCGAGGTAAAAATCGCCGAGGTGCCTGTCGCCGCGGAGGCCGCGGATCACGGCGAGCATCACGGCGAGGCCGCACGCGGGGGTCACGAACTGGAGCCAGACGATCCCGCCGAGCTGGCTGAAATACGAGAGGTGCTGCTCGCCCGAGTAGTGCTGCAAATTGGTGTTCGTCACGAACGAGCAGACTGTGTTGAAGATCACCGCGGTATCGGCGCCGTCGTGCTGGATACCGGCGGCGTCCTTGTAGCCGAGCGCTGTTAGTGGGCCCTTGCCGTCGGGATTGAGCGGCAGGAGGTTCTGCGCCCAGAGGATCGCGAACGAAAGGACGAACAGCGTGGTATTGAACGCGAGCAGGGCGGTTGCGTAACGCTTCCAGTCCATCGTCGCCGGCTCGCGATGGCCGAAGAGGCGGATGAGGAACATCGGGACGGCATCGACCCCACGGCCAACGCGATCGGCGGGCGGGTCGAGCAGCCTCGCCATGAGGCGGCCGAGCGGGATCGAGAGCGCGATCGGAACGCCGATCGCCCAGAACGGATGGAACAGCGACCAGTCCACTTCAGGACCTCCGGATCAGGGGGCCGTCAGAATTCCTCGGGGCGGATCATCACATATCCGAGGTACACCAGCGCGGCGAGAGTCAGAAGGCCGGCCAGGTAGATCATGCGAAAGCTCCGA
>DAHZZC010000520.1 GCA_027435495.1 Planctomycetales bacterium | reverse complement strand
CCACCCCGACCTCGGCGGCGGCGAACTGCACGACAAGTTCATTCGCCTCCGCCAGCGGATCGGCGAAAAGCCCTGAGCGGCGAGAGCGGAATTCGAGCACGGGCGAAATCAGAGTTTATTGATAAATAATAAAAAACTAATCTTATGGATATTTGTATTATTTTAGTATAATGCAAAGAATTAAATCGAATCGTTATTGAATCTCTGCTGTGGGGATTACCGGCTGGAGCTGGCTTGCAGAACCACGATGGTCCTGTCGATTGCGAAGGAGGGGACTGATTGCCCATGTAGGAGGGAGCTCCGGCTTCCGACCCGGACGGAGCAGATTGCGGTGGCAAGAAAGGAGGTCGGGCTTTCCAGCCTGACCTTTTCGAGCGGGTCATGCTGGAAAGCCTGAGCTCCTTGAGATTCTTCTTTGCGGGCGAATTAAATCTTGAATCCTGAATCCCGAATCAAGCTCACAGTCCCAGATGCTAATGGCCCGTCTCCGCCGCGGCCAAAAACCGGGCGGAGGCGGGCCATTGGCTGAAGACGTGGGCATGAGCCCGCCTCAAATCGGCGGCGACCGTGCCCGCCAGGGTTGCCGGACGAGAGCCGTCCAGTCGGATCCGCGGCGGGCCTCGGATCCTCGGCGCCATCGCCCCGGCGCCTCCCCGGCCTCTCGGCGAGGGGCAGCGGGGCGGCCGACACGTCGCGCGGCGAGCCGTGCGGGCCGGTCGTTGATCCGTCGGCGAGCGACGGAGAAACACACGTCACCGGTCGTCTGCCCGGCCACCGGAAATTCCGGTTGTCGGTCGAGGCCCGGTCGTGAGACGCGGGCCTCGGACATCGGATCGGGGACGACGTTGGCGAGGATCTCGGGGGACGCTTCCGCCTCAACGAGTGCAGAGGGTGCGATACCGTACTCCTCGGCGGGCGGATTGTCCGCAACGTTCTCCTCGGATGCCGAGGAATCCGTCGGGAGGTCTTCGAGCGTCGATGTCTCCGTCGTTGCCTCGCTCGCGAGGGCCGGAACATCCGGCACGTCGAGACACGCAACCGTTTCCGGCGGCGCGATCGTCGTGGGGTCCTCGGGTACCTGGGCGTCGGCTTCGGGGACGACCTCGGGCAGGATGTCCTCTTCGGGATTCGTCGGCAGAGCGGCGATGGGCTCGATCGAATCCGTCTCCGGATCCGAGGGAAGCTCGACCGCCGCGACCTCCACCGGGGCCGGAGCCTCGACGGAAGGCGGTTCCACGGCCTCGGTCGAAACCGAGACCGGGAGGATTTCCACGAACGGGGCCGGAGCCTCGATCGCAGGGGTTTCCTCCGACGAGGCCGGAGCCTCGCTCGAAGGGGTTTCCTCGGCCGGGGCCGGAGCCGAGACCGGGGAATGTTCCTGGGGCAGGGTGTCGGATCGGACGAACTGTCCAGGTCCGACCCGGACCCAGGTGACCTCGGCCGGTTCCACGCTCGGCTCGACGGCGGTTTTCGCCGCCTTGCGCGATCGGGACCGACTCTTGCGGGTCTTTGGTGGCACCGAAGCCGCCGGGTCGCTTCGGAGCGTTGCCGACGCGGTATCCTCAATAGGCTCGGCCTGCGACAGGGAAGGCGTCTCGGCGTCGGGCTGGGGCTCGTCGGGTCCTCCAGGACTCATCGAGGCGCCCTCGGCGTTCCCCGCGATCGACGATCCGGCCATCGCTGGCCTGCCGACGATCGAGGAGGCCCGCCCGAGCCATCCGCGAAGGTTCCTGGACATTTCCCCGATAATCCTCGCCCATTCCGCCTGGACGGCTTCAAGGTCGCGGCCGGGCTGCAAGGAGCCCGGATCGTGGACGCTCGTCGATGCGGCCGACACCTTCGGATTCGACCGAGGGCCCCGGGGTGCCGTCAGGATCACAACCACGAGCAGCAGGTAAGTCGGGGCGAGCCATCCCGAGACCGACGCCGCCGCGTAGGCGGTCGCGCCCATCAGCCCGACGAGTCCCGTCCCAACGAGCAGGTTGCGAATCCCTCGCCCGTCGGCGAGAGAGCCGCGAGCCCGGCTCGCGAGGAAAACGGTGCCAGCGCCGAGCCGTCGGACCACGCGACGGGACCTCACGCGATTTGTGCGCCTCGTCTCGATCAAGGTTCCACCCGAACCCCGGCATCTCTGCCGGGAATACCTGCCGGCCCTGGGCCGTAAATCCTCGACGACCGAGGGAGGCCACCGAGACGCCAGGCGCTCGACGCCTCCCGCAGCCTGGTATCGGATGGAACGGCCCGCCATTATCGGCCGCATCAGGCCCAGGTCGCAGCCCGAAGCCCTTGCAATGCCGACGTCCGGCAAGAACCGCAAACTCTTAACTGATCACTCGAACACAACAGTCCGGACGCCGTCCATCAGAACGCGGTCCTCGATATGCCATCGGACCGCCTGCGCCAGCACCCGGCGCTCGACCTCCCGGCCGATTCGGATCATGTCCTCGATCCCGTCGCGATGCGAGATGTGGGCGACGTCCTGGTGGATGATCGGGCCGGCGTCGAGTTCCGCCGTGACGTAGTGCGCCGTCGCACCAATGATCTTCACCCCCCGGGTATACGCCTGGTGATAGGGACTTGCCCCGATGAAAGCCGGCAGGAACGAATGGTGAATGTTGATCACCGGCCGGCCGATCGCTTCGAGGAATTCCGCGGAGAGGATCTGCATGTACCTCGCCAGCACCACGAAATCGACCCCCTGCTCGGCCAGCAGCTTCAGAACCTCCCTCTCCTGCTCGGCTCTGGTCTCCTTCGTCGCCGGAAGATGGTGATACGGGATGCCATGCGCCTCGACCTTGCCGGCGAGGTCAGGATGATTCGAGATCACCATCGGAATCTCGGCCTGAAGCTCGCCCGATTCCCATCGCCAGAGCAGATCGAGCAGGCAATGCGCGTACTTCGAGACCAGAATCCCCATCCGGAGCGGACGATCCGGATACCGAACGGTCCAGGCCATCCCGTGCTGACGCGCCATCGGGCTAAACGCCGCGTCAAACTCGTCGCGGTCCAGGCCGAACCCCTCGGTTTCGACCTCCATCCGCATGAAAAACCGGTTCCCAGGCGCCTCGCTGACGTGCTGGTCCGCGGCCACGATGTTGCCGTTGTGCAGGGCGATGAAGTTCGCCACCGCCGCCACCACGCCACGATGGTCCGGACAATCGATCAACAGGCGAATCGGTCGATTCATCTCTTCATCCCTGGAAGCCTGGGCGCCGGACCTCCAGAAGGTCCAGGACGATTTTACCGCGCACGTGCCCCTGCTCGCTGAGCTCGTGCGCCTCGCGAGCCCGGTCCAGCGGGAAGGTCGCGGCGATCTCCGGACGAACCTTCCCCTCGTCGGCCAGACGGCCAAGCTCGGCGATGTCGGCGCCTTCCTGGCGGACCCACAGAAACCTCGATTTTTTCGCCCGGCCGAGGAGCCCGGCGACCGACTGGAGCGCTCCCCAGACCAGAACGTTGGGGTTGGGCAGCGTCGTCACATAGACGCCGCCCGGGTTCAACCGATCGCGGCAGGCCGGAAACGTACTCCGCGCGATGGCGTCAAAGATCACGTCGAACCGGTCGGGGAGCCTCGTGAAGTCCTCGCGATGGTAGTCAATCACCCGATCAGCGCCGATCGAGCGGACGAACTCCAGGTTCGACGGTCCGGCCGTCGCTTCGACGCTCGCCCCCATCGCCCTGGCGACCTGCACGGCGAAGTGTCCGACGCCCCCTGCGCCTCCGTTGATCAGGACCGATCCCCCGACGCGCAGCCCCCCGTGATCACGCATCGCCTGGAGCGCCGTGCATCCGGCGATCGGAAGCGTCGACGCCTCGATAAAATCGAGAGACTCCGGCTTCCGCGCCGTCGCCGACTCCTTCACAACCACGCGCTCCGCGTAACCACCCCCTCGCTTCAGGTCGACAAACGCCACCACCGGATCGCCGGCCCGAAATCGCGAAACACCAGGCCCGACCGCGACGACCTCGCCCGCAACGTCGCCCCCCGGAATGTACGGGAATTTCAACCAGAGGATCGCCTTCAACTCACCGCTCCGGATCTTCCAGTCGACCGGGTTCACCGAGGCGGCCTTCAGGTCGATCAGAAGCTCTCCAGCCCCGGGCGACGGCTCCGGGCGGTCATCCAGCCGCATCCGGTCCCGACCGCCGTAGCCGTCGATCACGATCGCTCTCACGGGTTCGCTCCGGGGATTATCGGACACGGTCGGTCGCGGAAGCCCCACGCTCGATCGCTCCGGCGCACGAGTCCTCATCCTCGGTCCGCTGAACCTTGTAGGCGAGGTTCTCGAGCGGGATGCTCAGGTCCACACCCACGAGGTTCACCTGAGGAGGTACCGTGATCGGAACCGGGGCGAAATTCAGAATACCCCGAATTCCTGCCGCGACGACCTGGTCGGCAACCCGCTGCGCTGAGTCCGCAGGAACCGCGAGCATCGCCAACCGGATCTTCCCCGACGTCACGACCGCGCCGAACGCTTCCATCGGCTCGACCACCAGCCCGTCGTGCCTCCCCCCAATCTTCGTCGGGTCATTATCGAAAAGCGCCACAATGTGGAAGCCCCGCGACCGGAAGCCCCGGTACTTCAACAACGCCCGACCCAGATTCCCCAGCCCAACCAGCGCCAGCGGCCAGTCATGGTCAATTCCCAGTATATGCCGGATGGCCGCGCTCAGGTCGTCCACCCGGTAACCCACACCCGGATGACCAAATTGCCCGAAAAAGGCCAGATCCTTGCGAACCTGTGCATTTTTGATCGAAAGAGGGCCGCCGAGCTGGCTACTGGAAACCGTCGCCCAGCCTTGCCGTTGATAGACCTCAAGTTGCCGGAGATAGAGACTCACTCGCCCGACCACCGCCTTGGGCGCTGGCTTGAAACCCGAGGGCTCCGGTCGCGATCCCTTCACCGGCGTCTCTCCGCAGCGGGGCGGTCGGCCGTCTGGCCGCATTCTAGCAAAAATCGTGCCATGATTTTTCCGAATTCTATCCTCGACCGGGTGCCTGGGTCAAGGGGTTTCCACGTGACGGCTGGCGCGCCGGGCTTTGGGGTTCCAGGGCTGGGGGAGCCGGCCTCGGAGGTGGACATCGTCGCCGATTCGATCGATGGCGACGTCTTCGAGCCGGGGTGCCTCGTTCATCCGGAGACAGCCGACGCCTCGGGCGGCGGTCCGGGGGTGGTCGCCTCCCTCGACGATGGGGGCGAGGAACACCTCGGCGGCGTCGACCTCGCCTGCGTCGAGGAACGAGCCGACGACTCGCCCGCCTCCCTCGACGAGGAGGTTGGTCATCCCTCGTCGGCCGAGTTCGTCGAGGAGCGGGACGATGGGGACCGGTCCGTCACCAGGGAAGGTGAGGATCTCGCAGCCCAGCCTGGCGAGGCGGTCGCAGCGATCGGCCGGCGCCCGGCCCGCCACGGTGGCGACCACGACGGGCGCCTCCGTTACGGTTCGGACCAGGGCCGAGTCGATCGGCAGCCGCGCCGATCCGTCGAGAAGGATCCGGACCGGGACGCGAGGCCCGGGCGGTCGAGCGGTCAACATCGGATCGTCGGCGTCGACGGTACCGATCCCGACGACGATGGCGTCCATCCGCCCTCGCAGCTCGTGGACCCGCCGCCGGGAGGCCTCGGACGAGATCCATCGGCTATCGCCCGAGGCGACGGCCGTTTTGCCGTCGAGTGTCATGGCCCACTTGGCAATCACGAAGGGACGCCCGACGGTCAGCCGTTTCCAGTAGGGGGCGTTCAGCTCCTGGGCGGCGTCCGCCTCGCAGCCGACCTCGACTTCCACCCCAGCGCTCCGGAGCGCCGAAAGCCCCCCGCCGGCAACCTTCGGGAACGGATCTCCGACCGCCACGACGACCCGGGCGATCCCGGCCGCGAGGATCGCCTCGGTGCAGGGGGGGGTCTTGCCGTGATGGCAGCACGGTTCGAGGGTCACGTAAAGCGTGGCGCCCCGGGCCAGCTCACCGGCCCGGGCAAGGGCGACCACCTCCGCGTGCGGGCCGCCGAACCGTTCGTGATGGCCGAGAGCGACCTCGACACCCTCGCGAACGACGACCGCGCCCACCATCGGGTTCGGCTCGACCGAGCCCTGGCCGCGTTTGGCCTCGGCGAGGGCCCGTCGCATCCAGGGAATGTCCTCAGGGTCCCACGCCATCGCCCCATCCGCCTCCCGTTGGTTCAAAACGGGGTCTCGTTCGCCGGCGGGGCTGGCTTTGGCCTCGGCGGTGGTGCGGCGGCCGGGCCTGGCGTTGGCCGTGGTGCCACCTTGCCGGTCGTGGGCCCTGGTGCCTTCCGGCCGGCCCCGATCTCCTGGCCCGTCGGAAAGACCAGCCGGTAAGCCATCGCCATCCGTCGACGAGCCTCGTCGGGCGCTATCGAGGTATACGACGTGGTGATCCACGGCGGAAGTCCGGCGATGAACTGGTCCAACCGCTCCGGCGAAACATTGGCCTCTTCAGCCTGGCTGACATGGTAGCTGATCGCAATCCGGCGGAGTACCTCCGTCCGCCGGCGTTCCACCTTCTTCCGGATCGGCTCGGCGAGCTTGGCCTTGCCGATCTCCTCCAGCATCGAGGCCGGCTTCATCCCCTCCCAGAGCCAGTCGCGAGCCTGCAAGGCCGCCAGATCTTCATCAAACCTGGCGGGCAGGATCTCGCGGGGGATCGGCGGCCTTGCCTTTTGCCCGAGCCGGAACAGCTCGTTCCGTCGGACGGATTCCGGAGTGGCCCGCTCCACTTTCGCCCGATCCTCGGGCCCACTCGCCTGCCAGATCCGGTACGCCGAGGCCACCTCGAAGGGACTGAACTCCCCGGGCTCAAGGATCCGGAGCAACGGCGGAGTCGATCCCGAGGGAACCGGTCGATCCTTCAGGAGCCGGCGCACGGTCGTCATTCGTTCCGAGGGCGCCAGCGCCGCCAGTTCCTCCTGCCGCTGATCGGGGAGGGCGTTGTACCAGGCGTGGTAGCGACGCAGGACCGCCAGGTATCGCGTTCGTTCCTCGATCGGCATCGCGCCGATCCGGCGGTCCATCTCGCGGATCGCGGATTTCTGATCGGCGGTCAGCGTCAAATCGAACTCGCGCAGCTTCTCGATAAGACGGGTACGCTCCGAGGTCGGCAGGCCCCGGATCCGGTCAAAACCAGCACCCATCTCACCGGCTGCCACGAGGAGCAGGGCTGTCGCCGAGACCGCGAGCGCCCGCCCGCGCCCGCCCGAGAATCGGTGGTCACCGCGAGGGCGGACTGAATTCCGGGGCATCCGCCAGCTCTCCGAGGAAGTCGAACGATCCGACCTCGAGGTATTCTTCCAGGTGCTCGGCCAGCGAGAGGTCACGCGCTAACCGGCCCGAGGGATCAGGCCAGAGCCATCGAGACCCAGCGTAACCGAGGCCGACCGAGGCCGCCAGGATCGACAGGTAAGCCGCTCCGACCGCCGCCCAGGACGACGCCCATCGGGCCGACGACTCCCAGGCCGGGCTCGCCGTATCGACCTGCCGTATCCCCAGGATCGTCCGTTCCGAGAACTGTCCGTCTACCTGAGGCAACGGCAGGTGCCCCAGAAGCTCCCAGGTTCGTTTCAGCGCGTCGACTTCCTGCCGAGCCGTCGCGCTGTGGGTCAGCTTGGTCGACAGAACCCGCGCGATCGGCTCGGGAAGCTCGCCGTCAATATAGGCGACCAGGTTGGCGCGCTCATCAGGCGTCAGTCGAAGTTGCTCGGGACCGCGGGACATCGTCGCCTTCTTTGTTGCTGGCCCCTCGGCCCTCGCCTTCGAGGGCGATGGCATCCAGGACCCCCCGGTTCGCTCCTACAACCTCAGTCATCCGATCAGAACATCCCCATGCCGCCCATCCCGCCGCCCATCCCGCCGCCCATGCCCCCCAT
>DAHZZC010000519.1 GCA_027435495.1 Planctomycetales bacterium | reverse complement strand
AACCGTACAGGCGGCAATCCGCGACCTGGAAGCGATCGCCTCATCGCACAGTGCCCGCGAGCGAGAACTGGTCAAGTCGATCGAGGCCGCCGTGCAGGACGCGGCGGTCGCCGCGGCGCATCTCGACGCGCTCCATAGGATGCTTTGAGCGGTTTCCGAGTGGCATTGCCGCCGATCCCTCCCGGCTCCAAAATGGCGGGATCGGCGGCATTGAAACTCGCCCGATTCCCAATCCTTGCAAGGGTTCGTCCATGAGCACCGCGACGATCAGCCCGGGGACAATCGCACCGCCCAGTGACGAGACCCTCGCCGACCTCGTGAGGCGCCTCGGAGATGTCCCGCTCGACCGCATCCGGCTCCGGCCCGCACCCGGGACCGCGACCGTCGAGGACGTCGACCGCATCGAGGCGAAGGAGAACCGGCTCTTCGAGCTGGTCGAGGGCACCCTGGTGGAGAAGGCGATGGGATTCGAATCAGCGTGGGTCGCCTTGCAACTCGGGACTCTCATCAATCTCTATCTGGACAGGAGCAACCTGGGCGTCTGCGTCGGCGCTGACGGCATGATGCAGATCGCTCAGGGACTGGTTCGGATCCCGGATGTCTCGTTTGTCTCGTGGGATCGGATTCCGGGCGGCGAGGTCCCGAAGAAACCGATCCCGAACCTGGTGCCCGACCTCGCCGTCGAGATCCTGAGTCCGGCGATCACGTCCGGTGAGATGCATCGAAAGGTCGGCGAGTTCTTTGAGGCGGACGTCCGGCTTGTCTGGCTGATCGATCCCGAGAAGCGGACGGCCCGGATTCACACGTCGCCGGGGGCATTCACCGAGATCGACGCCGACGCGACGCTCGACGGCCTCGACGTTCTGCCCGGCTTCTCGGTCCGGCTCGGCGAGCTGCTCGACCGAAGGCGCCGACGTCGCGAGGGTTGATCGATCCGACCTCCGGGCCCTCAATCGACGGCCGCCAGCCGGGACGACTCTTCGCACGACCTCGGGAAACACCCGTCGATCGGGTTCTCGGCGGATCGCCTCGCGTGCAGCGAGGCGTATCGGCCGCCCGTTCGGATCAGTTCGCGGTGGGTCCCCTGCTCCACGATCCGGCCATCTTCCAGGTAGAAGATCCGGTCGGCACGCGCCGCAACCGCCGGGTCGTGCGTGATCCAGAAACTCGTGCGACCCTCGGCCAGCCGTTCCAGCGCGTCAATTACCGCCCGGTGATTCTCGCCGTCGAGGCCCGTGGTCGGCTCGTCCAGGATCAGGAGCCGGGCGTCGCGGACGGCCGCGCGGGCGATCGCGATCCGCTGTCGCTGTCCGCCCGAGAGCGTCACGCCCCGCTCGCCGACCGGCGTCTCGTAGCCCTTCGGCAGTGCCTCAATGAACCCGTGAGCGTTCGCCAGTCGGGCCGCGTATTCGACCCGGTCGGGGCTCACGTCGACGTCGCCCATCGCGATGTTCTCGCCGATCGTTCCGGCGAAGAGAAGCGTCTCCTGGAGCACGACGCCGATCCGGGCGCGAAGCGAGGCCACCTCATATTCCCGGATGTCCCGGCCGTCGATCCGAATCACTCCCGACTCCGGGTCGTAGAGCCGCAAAATCAGGCCGGCGAGCGTCGATTTGCCGATCCCCGAGGCGCCCATCACCGCGACCCGACAGCCCGGCTCGACCTCGAAATCGACACCGTCGAGAACCCTCCGGCCGGGCTCGTATTCGAAGACCACCCCCTCAAACGCGACCCTCCCCTGGAACGCCGGAGCCGGGATCGCGTCCGGGAGGTCGCGCACCTCGGGAGTCCGCTGGAACAGGTCGATCACTCGCTCGCCGGAGGCGCTCGCCTTGACCAGACGCCCCGCGTACTTCGCAAGGTCGCGCGCCGGTCGGAAGGCGGCCTTCAGATACGCCATGAAGACCAGCAGGTCGCCGGGCGTGAGTTCGCCTCGCAGAACGAGTTGGGCTCCATACCAGAGAACCATCGCTGTCGAGGTCGCGATCAGGAACGCCACGCTCCGTCCGAGCGAGGCCGTGAGGCGGGCGGTCCGGACGTCCTCGCGACTACTCTTCTTGTTGCGGCGATCGAAGCCCTCGGCGAACCTCCCGGCCAGGCCAAGCGCCTGGACCACCTTGATCGCACCGATGGCCTCCGTCGCTGAGGCGCCCATGGCCGATTCCTTCCGGCGCTGGTCGCGGGCCGCCTGTCGGATTCGACCCGTCAGCAGGAACGTCCAGGCACCGAACAGCGGGAGCATCCCCAGCGCAATCGCCGCAAGCCGCCAGTGCAGCCAGAACATCACCCCGACCAGCACGACCAGGATCATCGTGTTGGCGACCAATGGCATCAGCGCCCCAATGGCGACGTCTCGAAGCTGGTTCACGTCGCTGATCAGTCGAAGAATCAGGTCGCCGCTGCGGGCCCGGTGGTGGAACGAGAGCGAGAGCCCCTGAACGTGTCGATACAGGTCGCTCCGAAGTTCGGCGAGCACCCGGTTGGCGATCCGGGCGAAGCCCACCTCGCTGGCGTATTCGGCCAGTGCCCGCGCCCCGGCGATCAGGACCATCGCAATCGCCGAGACGGTAATCACTGTCGAGACGTCAAGTCTCTCCAGCGCCGTATTGAGCGCCGATCGAACCGTCGGGCGAGGGGTGAAGACGCGATCGAAGAGGAACTTCAACGGCCAGGGCTCGAGCGTTCCCAGGACCACCTCCGCGATCATCGCCAGCGAGCAGGCCGAGATCATTGCGCGGTGCGGCCGGAGCCTCGGTGTGAGAAAGCGGAGGGTTTCCCGGAGGCCGGGCAGACCCTCTTTGAGCGTTCGTGCTCGCTTCATCGCAGGGCCCCGATCGCGACCGACGCGCCTCGGCCCGCCCTTCGCCCTTCCGCCAGACGGAGGATTCGTCGGACCGCGGCGTCCCAGGTGTGCGATCGAATGACCTCCTCGCGCGCCGCGCGTCCCAACCGGGCTCGAAGCACCGGGTCTCGGCGGAGCTGGAGCAGCGCGCCAAACAGTTCGCCCGGGTCGCCCGGCGTGCCGAGCAGGCCGTTGGATTCGTGCTCGATCAGGCCATCAAGCTCGCCGACCCGGCTCGCCGCGACCGCGAGACCCGCGGCCATGTACTCGTAAACCTTCAGCGGCGAGAAGTAGAAGTGGCTCAGGTTCGGGTACGGAGCGACCGCGGCGTCCATCGACGCCAGCAACCCGGGGACCGCCTCGGGCGCCACCGAGCCGGTGAAGACGGCCGATTCGTCCAGTCCACGCCGGTGGATTTCCCCTTCGAGCCGCCCACGTTCCGGACCGTCCCCCACGATCAGGAGCCGGACCGAGGGCTCGACAGCGTGCAGCCGGTCGAACGCCTCGACCAGTGTCTCCACGCCGTGCCAGGGTTTCAGCGTCCCCAGAAACCCCACGGTGAACGTTCCCGGCGCTGCTGGGAGGGTCGGCGCGAGTCCTTCGGGAAACCGGGAGGGATCGACGCCGTTGGGGATCACATGAGTGCGCCAGGATGCGTCAGGAAACTCGGCCAGATAGGCGGCGACCTCGGCCGAGACCGCGATCAGTGCCCGGGCATTGCCAAAGGCCCGATGGGCGACCCACTCCGCCGTCGGACGGTCGACCAGGACCCGATGCCGGGCCTGCTCGTCGATCAGCGGGGCGTTGACTTCCAGGAGCCCCGGGATTCCCCGAGACTGGGCATGGTCCATCCCGGCGTGGCCCCAGAGGGCGTAACGTTCGTAGACCAGGTCGAAGGGACCATGGAGGTCCAGGGCGACCTTCAAATAATCATTCGACTCGAAGGCCGCCCGCTCGCGCAAGGCCGGATGCTTCTGGGAGGCGACCGGGAGCGGATGGACCCGGACCGATTCCAGCCCGGCCGGAGGTTTGCCCTCGGGCCTCGGCGTGAAGAGGTCGACCGAGGCCCCCGCCCGGATCATCGCCCGGACGACCTCCTGAACATGGATCGAGCACCCCTTGCGGCCGAAGACGGGGATGCCCTGGTCGGTGCAGACATAGGCGATGCGCATCATCAGGCTCCCGAGAGGGCCAGTTCGGCCGGGGAAAGCTCGCCGCGGAACAGGGCGCGGCGGCGGGCGGTGTTGCGGCGAATGTCGAACTCCGACTCGATCAGATCGCGGGCGCCCCGGGCGAGTTGCACCCGGAGATCCGGGTCCACGAGCAAACGCTCGAGCGCATCGGCCAGTGCCGCGGGGTCGCGCTGCGGGACCTGCAACCCGGTCTCGCCGTCGCGGACGACCTCCGGAATCCCGGTGACGTCGGTCGAGATCACGGGGGTGCCGAGCGCCAGGGCTTCCTGGATCACGTTGGGAAGGCCGTCGCGGTCGCCGTCGTCGCCGACGATGCAGGGCATCGCCAGGACCGAGGCGCCCTGCATTTCTCGGATCACCTCGCCCTGTGGACGCGGGCCGATCAGCGAGACCCGATCCGAGAGCCCGAGCTCCTCGATCCGCCGGTTCAGCTCCGTTCCGAGCGTTCCCGCGCCAACGATCCGGCACCGGAACGAGAGCCCGCGATCGGCCAGCAGTCCGCATGCCTCAACCAGGTCGCCGAACCCCTTCTTCTCGACCAGCCGGCCGACGGCCAGGATCACGGGCGGGCGATCGCTTGGATCGCTATAAGGAAATTCCTCGATATCCAGGCCGTTGTACGCCCGGATCACGCGGTCGGCCAGCTCGCCGTAGGTCTCGCGGATATAGGCCAGGTGAAAGTCGCTGATCGTCACCACGCCGGAGGCGTCGCGCATCTTGCGCCGAAGGTCTTCGTGGTTGACACTCTCGTGAAAGATGTCTTTCGCCCTCATGGTGAAGCTGTACGTGATCCCGGCGAGCCGGGCGGCGAGCCGGGCCACGGTCGTCGCCTCGCTGGCGAACGGGGCGTGCAGGTGCTGGATCCCCGACCGCCGAACGGCGACGGCGAGGTTCAAGGCCTGGTAGACGTACCGCGCCTCGGCGTCGATGATCTCGCCGATCGTCTCCCAGAGGCCCGGCAGTGTGTTCGCGGCGACGCCGAGCGATTTCCAGAAGTGGCTGGCCGTGAGTGAGGCGGCCGAAAGGCTCTCGGGCACCAGGCCGTCGGCGGGGAAGTACAGCGGGTTGACGCGCCCTCGAACCCTTGCGATCAGGTCCTGAAAATGGCCGTCGTTGGAGGGACGCAGGCTGAAGATTTCGATGTCGAGCCCGGCCTGCTCGTGGGCCAGGATCTCGCGAACGATGAATGTCTCGGAATAGCGGGGATACCGCTTCACGACGTAGCCGACTCGGAAGGGAGCATCGACGGGCATCCAAATTCCTCACTTTCCGCATAGGAACAGGGGATATTTCGGTACGGGGTCACCAGCAGGTCTTCCAGAAGCCGAGGGAGCTTTTCCAGGCCCGACCAGTCGAACCGCGAACGGCCCGAGGGGCGGGCCGACGTCGGGCCCGCCATCCATCGGGCAAGCGCCTCCGGTGTGAGGTCGTCGGGATGAAGGACGTCGAGCAGTCCGTGGTTGCTGAGCCGCTCGGCCCGGATCCACTGCTCACGACGAGGAGAAATCCTCGGGACGATCAGGGCCGGCTTCTCGAACGAGAGGATCTCGCTGACGGTGTTATATCCACCCATGGCGATCACTCGATCAGCGCGGCGGAGGAGCCAGCCGGGCTCGGCCAGCGTCTCCAGAACGCGGAGCCGGGGCCGGCCCTCGGCGGCGAGCCGGACCCGCTCTCGGGCATCGGCCGGGAGGTACGGTCCGGTCAGCAGGACGCCGTGCGATCCGGGCGGCAGTTCCGCATGGACGAACGCCTCGGCGAGTTCGGCGCCGTCCTGCCCGCCCCCAAGCTGGCAAAGGATCAGCCCCTCGTCCGGCAGCCCCAGTCTCGACAGCGCCTCGATGCCGCCGGGCTCCGGGCTCGAGAGTCGCAGTTTGGGGTCAAGGTAGCCGGTGTATCGCACCTTCTGCGCGACCGCGCTCGAAAAGCCGTACTCGGCGACCGGATCGTAGAGCGCAGGGTCTCCGTAGACCCAGACCGCGTCGTAATATCGGGCGATCGCCTCGTCCGACTGCGTCTCGGCCCATTCGAGGCGGACCGCCCTCGGATCGTCCAGGACGTCGCGGAGCCCGAGCACGCACCGGCAGTCGCTCGAAGCTTTCAGCAGCTCCAGCGCCGGGACCAGCTCTTCCGAGGCGCCCCGCGGGACCTTGTCCACGATCAGGACATCGGGCCGGAACGCCTCCAGTGCCGCGGCGAGGATCGTCGATCGGAGGCGGATCAGCTCGGAGAGCGTGAGATCGAGGTGCCGGGCGCGGAGCCGCCCTTGCGGGTCTTTTCCCAGCGCGGGAAGGGTCAGGCAATCGACGCCGGGAGGGAGCCGGAGCGCCCCCGCCTCGCGCGCTCCGGCCAGCATCAGGATCGACGGGGCCCTGGGCGATCGCATGAGCGCCTGCGCGATCAGTAGGTTTCGCCGCATGTGGCCCAGACCCATCGTGTCGTGCGAGTAAAGCGCGACACGATGCCCCCCGGCCCTCGGACCGGAGCGTGAGGCCGCGGACGACTGGTGATCGACCGCGGCGAATCGCCCGTTTCGATGGTTCATCATCTTTGGCTCCCGATGTTGACGAACGGCAAGGCTCGACGGCGTCGCCCGGCTCCCCGATCGACCGATCACGGCCGAGGGGGCGGCTCGAGAGCCACCACGTCCCCCTCCTGAATTCCCTCGATCACCTCGCACCACTCGGCGGTCGCCAGCCCCAGTGAGACCGGCCGTTTTTCGAGTCCGGCCGGCCCGAGGACGTAGCAAACATCGCGGCCTCCCTCTCGCCGGGGCGCCTCGGCTGGCACCGTCACCGCGCCGGTCCGTCGGCAGGTCGTGATCACCACCTCGGCCGACGCTCCCGGATGCAGCGTCTCGGCCCTGCCATTCATCGGGATCCGTCCCATGAAGTTCTTCACCTCGCCACTCGACGACTCGCGCCGGTCGACCAGCGGCATCGGATCGATC
>DAHZZC010000518.1 GCA_027435495.1 Planctomycetales bacterium | reverse complement strand
GGGCGGACAGGTGTACCGGAGCATTGTCTCGCCGGGGGTCCGCGTGCATAGCTACGCGCTGGTGGAAGACTCGATCCTTTTCGACGGCGTCCACGTCGGCCGGAACGCCCGGATTCGCAAGGCGATCATCGACAAGCACGTCCGCATTCCCACCGGTTTTCAGATTGGATGGGACCGAGAGGCCGACCTGGCGCGGGGCTTTACGGTCTCCGACGAGGGCGTCACGGTCGTCGCCAGGGGCGAGGACCTGGAGCGGTTTGGCTAGGGGGGATTGCCTCCGTCCTGGCCGCCGGGCGAGATGCGGGCGATCGGGAGCCTCCGCAGGCGCATGCCATCCTCCTGGACCGAGACGAGCGCGCCATGGGCCAGGTCGTCGGCGCAGGCCCGCAGGACGTCCAGCAAGAGGCGGGCCAGTTCCTCGCCGCGCAGCCCCTCCATGCGGATCCGGATGACAGAGGGCCGGGTCGCCCCGGACAGGGCCATCAGGCGATGAAAGTCCGCGTCCAGCGTCACGACGATCCGATCGTCGGCGACGGCGTACCGGAGGATGGCCTCGTCCTCGGCGGTCGAGAGCCCGATATCTCCGGTGTGGTTCACATCCAGCCCGTGGGGCCGGAGGTGATCGCCGGCCGATCGGGGAAGGCCCTGATCGAGCAGGAGCCGCACGCTCATCGCCCGACCGGGAGCGGCACGACCCGATCTTCCAGGCAGGCCGCCGCATAGTCGAGGGCCTGTCGGATGTCGTCGTCCTCCAGCTCGGGATACTCTCGCTTGAGTTCCGCCCGGTCGGGATAGAGCGCCACGGCCTCGACGACGCGGCGGACCGTCAACCTGGAGTTACGGAGGCACGGCTCGCCCCCCATCCGCGCCGGATCGCTGGTGATCCGGTCGAAGGTCTTCATGCGATGGCCTCCACTCTACCGGGTGTCGATGATCGGACTTCCGGCGCCATGATAACAGAGGGCCCGTCCTCCGTCGAAGCCCCGCGGAAGGCGATACCGGCCGGCGCCCTGGGCGTAGAACGCCCCGGGGGTGGGGGATTTTTGCCCAGAATTCCGCCGATCCGGGCCCAAAAACCCGCCAATGGCCCGTGTTTTGCCACTGGCACGGGCCGTGCGATAGCAGCCCCATCGAGCGATCCGGGAGATCGCTTGGTCCGGGTCGATCGTTCCGGACGCCGAGGAGAACGCTCATGCCAACAAGGAGACCACTCGATGCTGGGGAAACTGCTGGTCGCCGGCGCTTCGGGCCTGCTCAGCCTGACGCTGCTGGGGATGGTCCCGGCCACGTCGCAGGAGCGCGACGAGCCGCCGCCACCGAAGAAGAAGGATCACGAAAAGAAGGATCGTGAAAAGAAGGAGCGCGAAAAGAAGGAACATGGCAAGAAGGGCGAGGCCGCCAGGAAGAAGGGCGAGCCTGGCCCCGAGGGCGACCTGGCCCGCGCCTATCGCCTGCTCCGCCGCCTTCGCGTTGAGGGACAGGCCTCCGGCCATTCCGAGGCCCGGATTCGCGAGTGGACCGATCGGGCCGTCACCTACTATCGCGACGGCCTTCGCGCCCTCCGCGAGGGGAACCCGCAACTGGCTCACGAGTACGGTGCGATCGCCCACGACCTGGCCCGCGCGGTCGACCACGCCCGGAACGCCGCTCTCTTCGACCGGGCCGACGACGACCTGCCCGCCCCGCCCGACGCCGGACCCGGTCGCGAGGGCCGCGGCGGCGAGGCCCGCAAGGAACTGACCAAGGCCTACGACCGGCTCCGTGAGGGCGATCGGGGAAGCGATGCCGGCCCGAAGGCGCAGAGCTATCGCGAGATCGCCAGCGAACTCTACCAGGCCGCCCGCCGCGACTACGAGGCCGGCCGCACCGAACGAGCCGCCGAACTCGCCCGAGCCGCCGAGGCCATGTCGCACGTCGCCGAACACCTCGGCCACGCCGCCGACGTCCGCGAAACCCCCTCGCCCGATCGCGCTGGCCCCAGAGGCAAGGCCGACCGCCAGGGCCAGATCCTCCCGCCTCCGCCCGAGCCCTGATCGAAGTTCGATCGGATCAGGAGCAACCACGAAAAACACGAAGAGCACGAAAGAGGAAAAATCGGGGCCGCCGGGGATCTCCTGAGCTCCCCGGCGCCCTCCCCGATCCCAACGGCCGCCATCCCGGTCGATCGTCGAGCGTACGCGCCCGCCTGGCCGCCTCCGTTCCTCGATGTTTTTGATTCTTTCGTGCCCTCCGTGATTTTCGTGGTTCCTCTTCCTTTCATCTCCGTGGTTCTTTCGGATCGACAAGGATAGACCTCTATGGACTGGCGCAATCGGATCGGGCTCAACGGGGCCTATTTCTGTGCGATGGCGGGGATCGGATTCACCCTGCCGTACCTGCCGGTGTACCTCAGCGAGCGCGGGCTCTCCGACCGCGAGATCGGCATCCTCTCGACCCTGGCCGCCCTCAGTGCCCTGGCCCAGTTCGCCGTCGGAATCTGGTCCGATCGGATCGGACGGCACAAGCCGTTCCTGGTCGTCTCGCTGGCCGTCCTGGCCCTCTCCGCTTTCGCCCTGCCGAACGCCCCGAACGGAATCTGGCTGGCGGTCGCCGTCGTCCTCTTCGCCGAAAACGGCGTCTGTCGGGCGATCGTCGAGAGCCAGTCGGGCGCTGAGGCCGTCGCGCTCGCTGATCCCTCGGAGGTCGGTCGATCGCTGGGCGGTCTCCGGTTCTGGAAGCCGATCGGGATCATTATGATCCTTTTGATCGGCGGCCAGATGGCCCAACACCACGGAATCGGCTCCATCCTCGCCCCGCTCGCCGTGATCCAGGCGCTCGCTTTCGTTGCCTCGCTGCTGATCCACGAGGACCAGTCGCACCGAGCCGGGGCGATCGAGTCGCCAGCCAGGCCCGACAACCCCACCACTCCCCCCGCCAGCCAGTGGGCCGACCCCGCGCTCTGGGCCTTCATCGCGGCGATGGTCCTGTTCCATTCCGCCAACGCACCCGGCGGCGTCTATCTCGGACTCTTCCTCGAGCGCGACCTCCACGCCGAGCGATCCACGCTCGCGACCGCCTTCGTGGTGAGCATGATCGCCTGGATGCTGGTCGTCCGGCCGGCGGGGCTGCTCTCCGATCGTTTCGGACGCCGACCGCTTCTGATCGCCGGGTGGACGATCATGGCGATCCGACTCGGGATCGTCGCCATCGCACGGAATCCGTTCGAGATCGTGATGAATCAGGCGCTCGACGGACTTTCCAACGGCCTCTTCGCGGTCCTGGCCGCCGCCTGGGTGACCGACCGACTCGGAGGCGCCCGACGCGCCGGCGAGGCGCAGGCGATCGTCGGCACTTCTCTGGTTGCAGGATCGGCGATCGGGCCGTATCTTTCCGCCCTGTGCGTCGACGCAATCGGATACCGAAGCCTCTTCGGCGCCCTGGCTGGCGTCGGGACGCTGGCGACATTGATTCTCCTGTTCGCCGTTCCCGAATCACTCGCCCGGGGCGACGAGCCGGCCTCGTCACCGGCGGGCCGACCCCTCGCCGAACTGACCCCATCGGCGCTCGCCCACGGAGACGGCGCGGGCGCCTGATCGTCGTGAACCCTTGATGATCCTGTTTCCTTGATGGTTCAAGATTCAAAATTGAAGATACGAAAATAAAACAATCGTCGGGTGGAGAGCCCGCAATCAGTGGCCGCTGGCCCGATCGAATTCGAGTCCTCACGGAATGACCCCATGACCGACCCGACCCTGACCTCGTTCCGATTCGTGCCGACGGAACCCACCGCGATGCTCACCGCGATCCTCTTCGGTCTGACGTACCTGTTCCTGGCGATGGGGAAGGTGCCGCGGCTCCGAATCGACCGCGCTGGAATCGCTCTGGTGGGGGCCTCGGCGCTGCTGGCCTGCCGGGTCCTCGACCTCGACGAGGCGGCACGCTCGGTCGACGCCGCCACGATCGCCCTGCTCTTCGCGATGATGATCGTCGTCGGCTTCGTCCGGATCTCGGGCTTCTTCGCGGTGGTCGCCCACTGGATCGCGGGGCGTCGGCTGGGCCCGCACGGTCTGCTCGCGACGACGATCGGCCTCTCCGGCGTGCTCTCCGCCTTCCTGGTCAACGATGTGGTCTGCGTCGCCATGACGCCGCTGGTGTTGGACCTTTGCCGGCGCCGGCGGCTGCCCGTGGTCCC
>DAHZZC010000517.1 GCA_027435495.1 Planctomycetales bacterium | reverse complement strand
TCCCGGAAGGTGCGACCCCGGTGGGGGTTTTCGTCGACCGTCCGCCGGCCGAGGTCGCCGCGATCGCAGATCGGGTCGGCCTTCGCATCGTGCAACTGCACGGGAATGAGCCGATCGAGGACCTCTCCGCGCTCCGGGACTGGCCGGTCGTCCGCGCCTTTCGAATCCGGACCATCGACGACTGGTCCGCGGTCACACGCTTTGTCGAGTCCGCCGAGGCCATTGGGCATCCACTCGCGGGCGTCCTGGTCGATGCCTACGTTCCGGGTTTGCCGGGAGGGACCGGGTTGGCGATCGACCGGACCCTGCTCGAGGTTGCGCCTCCCCTGCCCCGCATGATCCTCGCGGGGGGACTCACGCCCGAGAACGTCGCCGAGCGGGTCGCGCGGGTTCGGCCCTGGATGGTCGACGTCGCCAGTGGGGTCGAGTCGAGCCCCGGCCGGAAAAATCTGGAGGCGGTTGACGCCCTGGTCCGCTCGGTCCGCTCGGTCCGGGTAGCATCAACCCCACCCGAGAGCCGTGAGCCGACCGTTGACAACCCCCCAGCGGCGGGCTTAGTCTAGGGGTCGCAACGCAACTCGTTGGGTGCCTTGTTGGTGCGATCATGCCCCGGACGACTCAGCACGACGACGAGGAAGCCCTGGCCGAATGCGAGGACGTACTCGGCTACCGCTTCCAGAATCCTACCTTGCTCCGCGAGGCGCTCACGCACGCCTCAGGTGCCAACCATCGGTTGGTCTCGAACGAGCGCATGGAATTCCTGGGCGACGCCATCCTGGGCGCCGTCGTCTGCGACCTGCTCTACCGCCGCTTCCCCGACTTCCTCGAAGGGGAAATGACACGGATCAAGTCCATCGTCGTCTCACGCCGGACGTGTGCCAAAATCTCGGAGCGACTGGGCATCGATGATTTCCTCCTGATCGGCAAGGGGATGGGCTCGCACGTGCAGACGCCATCCTCGATGATGGCCGACGTTTTCGAGAGCCTGATCGGTGCCATTTACCTCGACGGCGGAATGGAAGCGGCCCGCCCCTTTATTCTTCGGCACATCGGTCCCGAGATCGACGCCGTGGCGGACGGCCAGGGCGGCGTTAACCACAAAAGCCATTTACAGCAGCTCGCCCAGCGGCAGTTCGGGGAGACCCCGATCTACCAGTTACTGGACGAAAAGGGCCCGGATCATTCGAAGTGCTTCAAGATCGCGGCCCGAATCGGCAGCGCTTGCTACGCCCCAGCGTGGGGACGGAACAAGAAGGACGCCGAGCAGAACGCCGCGTTGAACGCGCTCTGCCAGATCGCGGGCGAACCCCTCCCCTATGAGTCGGATTGAACGGACGAGGCTGCCGTGGAAGGCTCGCTGGATTCCGCGCTGGGCCTCGGCTGGGAGGTCTGGCTCTACCTCTCGATCTTGACCCTGCTGACGCTCTTCTTCAAGTTCGGCCGGTTCTGGAGCGTCCGCAATCTCGACCTCCTCCTGCTCTTCGTGATGGCACCGGGGATGCTGATGATCCTCGGCCGCCCGCTCGACCCGCCACTATCCGCCTATATCTGGCTCTTCTCCGGATCGGGACTCTGGCTCCTGCGTTGCCTTCTCGACCTTGGGCTCTCACGACGCCCCCTCCTCGAACCCAATTTGAACGCATCGGGGCTGCTCTGCCTCTCGGTCGGAGTCCTCGGCCTCCTGCTCACCGAGACGGTGCTCCTGCCAGTCGAGGACGGCGCCGCGAGGAACCCGGCCGAACGGTCGGAACGCGAAGAACGTCCGGCCGTCGCGCCCGGAGCGAACAACGCGACGGTCCGCACAATGCTCTCCATGGTCCCGCTGCCAACCTCGCTCAAGCGACAACTCCCCCAGGTCATCGCCTCTCGCGTGCTCGCGGTTCTGGCCCACCTGACGCTGGTGGTCGGGCTGCTCGGAATCGGATGGAGGCTCTTCGAGAGGCCGATTACCGGGGTGGCGATGGCGACGTGTTACCTCGTCCTCCCCTACACGCGGATGGAACTCGTCGACAGCGGACAGCTCATCTCGTCGGCCTTGATCGTCGCCGCGGTCTTCTGGTACGCAAGGCCGGCGCTGGCCGGGGTTTTGATCGGTCTGGCGGCGGGATGGATCCCGGCCTGCATTGGTCTGATCGCGACCTGGTGCGGCTTCTACCGGGGCCGAGGCGCCGCCCGATTCACGATCGTGGCCTCGTCCGTTGTGACAGTCTGTGCCCTGCTCGGTCGATGGATCCCCGGCGTTGCGCCCTGGGCGCGGGCGCTCGGGGCTCGAAGCATCGTCGAGGTCGGCCTGCTCCCACACTTCGAGCCCATCCGCAACGGCAGCTTCTGGTCGAGTATCGACTCCAGCTACCGCCTCCCGGTTCTCATGGCCTACCTCTTGCTCGCGATCGGTACGATGTTCTGGCCGGCGGAGAAGAGCCTCGCCGAGCTGATCTCGATGTCCGGCGCGCTTCTGGTCGCCAGCCAGTTCTGGTACCTCGACAAGGGCGGGGCACTGGTGATGCTCTACCTTCCGCTGGCGATCGCGATGATGTTCCGCCCGACACTCGCCACCCGGCGCCCATCCCGGGCGGCGCTTCGTCGACGGATCACGAGCTCGACGCTCAACCCTTCCCCCTGAACCCCAGAAGAGATCGCATCATGAGCCTCGGCCTTACGTACGACTCGATCGCCCGCCGGATTGACCACTCGCTGCTCGGCCCGACGCTGACCACCGCCGAGCTGGAGGCCGGCTGCCGCCTCGCCGCCCGTTACGGTGTCGCGAGCGTTTGCATCAAGCCGTACGCCGTGAAGCGGGCCGCAGAAATCCTGAACGGTAGCAAGGTGGCCGTTGGCACGACAATCGGCTTCCCCCACGGCGGCCATACAACCTCGGTGAAGGTCTTCGAGTCGCGCCAGGCCCTCGACGACGGCGCGACGGAGCTCGACATGGTCGTGAACATCGGCCAGGTGCTCTCAGACGAGTGGGACGCGGTCTCGTCAGAGATCGGGGCCGTCACCAGGGTCGCTCACGACGCCGGGGCGATCGTGAAGGTCATCTTCGAGAATTGCTACCTCGACGACCACCACAAGGCCCGCCTCTGTGCCATCTGCGGCGAGGTGGGGGCCGACTATGTGAAAACCTCCACCGGATACGGCTCGGGCGGCTCGACCTGGGACGACCTTCGCCTGATGCGAGCTTCGGCGCCCTCGACGGTCAAGCTGAAGGCAGCCGGCGGAATCCGAACACTCGACGAGATGATCCGGTGCGTCGAGGCCGGCTGCGACCGAATCGGCGCCTCGAGGACAGCCGAAGTTCTCGACGAACTCCGCAAACGCCTTGGCCTGCCGCCGTTTCACGTGGAACCGGCCTCGTCGAGCCGGGGACAGGAGTCGAATTACTGAGTAGCCCAACCTCAGTCAATGGGGGAACCGCGGCACGCCTGACTCAATCACCTCGATCCCCTCTCCGTCGCCCACGATCAACGTGTCACAGAGGCCGATGAACAGGCCGGTGTCGAGCACTCCGGCCTGGCATTGCAGACGCTCGTCGAGGTCGTCAGGATCGTCGAGCGCCTCGAAGTGGCAGTCGATGATCGCGTTGCCGCCGTCGGTGAGAACCACCCGGCCCTTGTCGTCTCGCCGGATGGTTGTCTCGCCACCGATCGCCCGGATCCGCCGCTCGGTGTGAAGCAGGCCGAAGGTACTGACCTCCACGGGGACCGGCATGCCGACGCCCAGCCGCCCGACTCGCTTGTCGGCCGTCAACAGGGTGACACGATGGGCCGATGACGCCGCGACGATCTTCTCGCGGAGCAACGCCCCTCCTCTGCCCTTGATCATCCGGAAGCGTTCATCGATCTCGTCGGCGCCGTCGAGACTGATGTCTAGCCGGTCGACCTCGTCCAGCTCCCGAAGCGGGATGCCCAGCTCGCGAGCCAGCGCGGCCGTGGATGAGCTGGTCGCCACACCGACGATCGCCAGCCGCTCCGAGGCCACCCGATCGGCAAGGTGCCGGACCATCAGCACCGAGGTCGATCCCGAGCCGAGGCCAACGATCATCCCATCCCGGACCAGGCCCGCACCAGCTCGGGCAACGCGATCCTTGGAGGAATCGGTGTTCCTGGTCACGAAGACGGCTCCCCCGTACGGATAGGATCGACGCAACGATCGACGCAAGCCGGCCGCCTCGCCAGCCGGCGCGTCGAGAATCGCCCTGGCCGAGGGCCGGGCTTTTGAATCGGGGCGACCAGATTCGAACTGGTGACCTCCTGCTCCCAAGGCAGGCGCGCTAACCAGGCTGCGCTACGCCCCGCTCTTTACCGCTGACACGCATGTTATTCCGGGGTCGGGTCTGTCGTCAAGCGAACCCGTACTCCTCGATCCGCGACTTCCTCGGCCATCGAATCCGGATGGCGAAGCCCTCGCCCGGATCGCGCTCGAGGATTCCGTCGTGGCTGGCGGCAATTCGGGCCAGGAGTGGGATCGCCATCGGATCGACTCGGGCAAGAGAAATCCCCGGGTCGCGTCGGATCAGGCCGCCCGCGTGCTCGACCAGGTCGGGCGGTCCGGTCCGGACTTCCTCCCGCCACTCGATCTCAATCCAGTCGTCGCAGAGGCCCCAGGCGACTCGGGAAATGGTCGACGCCGTAGCGACCTCCGCCCGCCAGGCGGCAATCGCATCGAGCCCCTGGCCCAGCAGATTCGGATCAAACTCCGCGAGTACGGAGGCTTCGGGCGGCTCCAACCGGAGCGCCTGCCCCTTCGATTCGTACAAGGACCGCCATCGGTGCGCATGCGTTCGAATCAGCTCATCGATCGAACCCTCCATCTTCCGCACGTCCATCGGCCGGTAAATCGCCTGGAGCCGGTCGAAGAAATGCTCGACTTGCTGATACATCCCCTCGATCTCACCAAGGCAGTGCGGAACGGCTCCCCTCGCCTCACGTCGAAAAAGATAAAGGCTCAGCTTGATCCCGTTGAGCGAATTTCGACATCGGTGGCAAAAGCTGCTCAGGACTTCCCGGAGATGCTCCACCCGCTGGGCATCGTGAACGATGGCGAGCATCGAAGAGGACAGTCCCTCCTCCGCCGTTCCGTCGTGCGGTCGTGGACTCATGGTTCGAGACATCCGGATCGAGGGCGATCTTCGCCGAAACCCAGGCGTTCGCGGCCGGGGCGGCTCCACGAGCCATGTCGGCTCAAGCTGGGGGGAACCCTGATTGCAAAGGCGGTGCCGGGCTGGACCCGGTCCTCTTGAATCTCCTAAGCCGCCGTCCTCACGGCAGGTAGAGCGAACTCACCCCCCTGCTCCCTGGTCAGGCCACTGCCGAACCGGGAACGCGCGTTCTCTTGGGATCGGATCACCAACGAAAATGGGAAGCGAGGTGAGCCGGGAACGTCGCGTCGCGGACCGGCACAAGCTCACGCGCTCGACCGTCGGCCGGCGCGGCGCCGAGCGATTCTCGGCGGACCGGCCGTCCCTGGTCGATCGATCTTCAGAGTTCCTCGGGCGCCGGCAGCGCCGGCTGGCTCTCAGGCGCGGGGAGTTCCAGCCCAATCGCCCGGGCGATCCGGTCGAGCTCGTCCCGCGAGTGAAAGTCGATGACAATCTGGCCGCGATCGGGCGTTCGGGCGCGAACGGCCACAGTCGCCCCGAGCCGCTCGTTCAGAGCCTGCTCAAAATGGTGGAAGTGCGGAGCACGAGCCTCGGCCGAGTGCGCCGGGTCCTTGCGGACGCGGGGCCGGCTCGGTGTTGGGACGCCCGTCGTGACCAAAGCCTCGGTCTGTCGCACCGAAAGGTGCTCGGTGACGACTCGTCGATAGGCGACGATCCGTGTCTCCGTCTCCACGAGCCCCAGAAGGGCCCGGGCGTGTCCCTGCGTGATCTGGTTCGATCGGACGGCGCCCAGAACCTCCTCCGGGAGCTCGAGCAGTCGGATCAGGTTCGAGACCGTTGATCGGTCGAGGCCGAGGCGTCCTGCCAGTTCTTCCTGCGTCCCGCCGTACCGCCCGAGGTAATCCTTGAACGCCGTTGCCTTGTCGACGGCGTTCAGGTCCTCACGCTGGAGGTTCTCGACCATCGCCAGCTCGAAGACCCGCTGATCGTCGAGGTCGAGAACCCGCGCCGGGATCTCGTGAAGCTGGGCCTCGATACTGGCACGGAGCCGGCGTTCGCCGGCGATGAGTTGATACCGAAGTCCGACCGCCCGGACGATGATCGGCTGGATCATCCCGTGCTGGCGGAGCGAGTCGGCGAGTGCGGCGATCTCGGCCGGGTCGAACTGCCGACGGGGCTGGAACGGGTTCGCATCGACCTGGTCGACGGAGACCTGGATCAGCTCGGCCCCTTCATACGACGACGGCTCGAAGCCCCCCTCCTCACGCCCGAGCAGGGCTTCCAGTCCCCGCCCGAGCCGACGTCCCTTCACGCTACTCACGGTCGATGTCCTCCATGACCAGACCGGTGGAAGCCCGGGCGTCGCGCCACGGATCGAGGCCCCTGCCCCGCCCCGATCGCGGGCCGCTCCGGATCGGCCGGGATCGTATCGGCGACCGCGCGGGGTGTAAAGTTCAGTTCTCAGGATGGTCGCCGCGAGCCATCAGCCGGCGGGCGTCCTCTTCGAGAGCCGCGCTGTAGGTGAGCGGGTAGTCGGGCACCGCGTCGAGCCCCCGAAGTCGATCCGGGAGCGCGGAAAGCTGGTCCCGGCACCGGGCCCGGATCTCCTCCAGCCTCGGCAAGGGACCGGCCAACCGGCCGCTCCGGACGACCGGGACCAGCATCGGCTCGCCCTCGGCGGATTCATCCGCCCGGGTCACGTGGTCTCCCGCGAATCGTCCCTCGGCGTCCCGGCGACGGTAGACCTGCTTCGCCATCGGGTACGTCTTCTTGCTCGGACTCAGCTTGTACCGCCCTTGGCCGTCGAGCTCGACCAGCTTGTAAACCATCGACATCGCCGGAGCATCGCGCGAGGTGATTAGCTCGGTCCCGATCCCGAAGCCATCGACCGGCACCCCCGACTCGACGATCCTCGCGACCTTCTGCTCGTCGAGGTCGCCCGAGGCCATGATCTTCGTCCCGGTCCGGCCGTGCTGGTCGAGAATCGTCCGGGCTTGCCGGCTCAGCTCAACGAGGTCGCCGCTATCGATCCGGATCGCGGGGATCGGCGGCTCGATCGCGGCGGCCCGGCGAACGCCTTCGAGGGTGTCGTACGTGTCGACAAGCAACGTGGACGACTCTCCGAAGACTCGCGCAAACGTCTCGAAGGCGGTGCCCTCGTCGGGGAACGACTGCACCCAGGAATGAGCCATCGTTCCGGTGGCGGGGATGCCGAGGAGCCGGGCGGCCTCGGCGTGGCTGGTCCCGGCGAACCCGGCGATGTAGGCGGCTCTCGCGGCGAGGAAGCCGGTGTGCGGACCGTGGCCGCGCCGGGCCCCGAATTCCTGTAACGGCCGACCGCCCGCGACCGAAACCACTCGCGCCGCCTTCGAGGCCACCAGCGTCGGATACGCGAGCGAGGCGACCAGGTACGTCTCGACCCATTGGGCCTGCGGGAGCGGAGCCTCGACCCGCAGAAGCGTCTCGCCCGGGAAAACGATCGTTCCCTCGGGTACGGCCCAGACGTCGCCCTCAAACCGCATCCGGCCCAGCTCGTCGACGATCGCCGGATCGATCCCCCGAAAGACCGGCCATCGCCGCATTGCCTCGATCTGTTCGGCCGAAAACGCCAGCCGCAGCAGGTCGCCGATCGCCTGCTCCAGCCCGGCGAACACCAGGTAGGCCCGGTTCGCCGGCATCTTGCGCACGAAAAGCTCGAACGTCGCGGACTTGCCCGACATCCCCG
>DAHZZC010000516.1 GCA_027435495.1 Planctomycetales bacterium | reverse complement strand
GACCCCCGACGCCGCCGGCCAGGGCGGAACGGGTCTGGGCCTGGCGGTCTGCCGCGATATCGTCGAGGCGCACCACGGCCGCCTTCGCGCGGAGAGCCGTCTGGGGCAGGGCTCGACGTTCACGCTGATCCTCCCGACCTGCCCGCCGGCCTCCGTCGAGCCGCAGCAGGGGGCGGCGTAAGACAATGGAAGCCCCGGCCGACGACCTCACTCCCGATCAGATTCGCCTCTGGACTCCCACTGGCGTTGAGAATCTCCTCAATGCCTGGCGGGAGCTGTTCCCGGAGTTCGTTGGCTCCATCGACCCGCGTCGATTCCTCGGGCGCGCCCTGAATCCGCAGCAATCGGGATGGGTCTTCGAGCACTGGGTCTGCTCGGCGTTCCGAATGATTGCCGCGGAGGCGACCGCATCCGAGGACCGTTCACGGTCCGGATGGCGATGGAGATAGAGGGAGGTCCCGGCGTTGAACCCGCTCCCGATCCATGTGACTGGCATCCATCCGGAACGCTACCTGATGGCAATCTTCCGGTCCCTCATCGAACAGGGCCGGGTCCGTGTCGACAATTACTACGGGGACGACTCGGCCCTGGTCGCCGCCGAGACGTTCATGCTCCGGCATCCGGAACTTCATGTCGCGGTCGTCCTCGAGACGTGGAGCGAGGATCCGGAGAAGATCCGGGAAATCTACTTTGAGATTGGGCGTCGGCGGCTGGAGCGTAGCTCGCTTTCCGATGCTCAATGGCAGCTCGCCCTGGCAGTGCCGAACCTCCTGGCCTGGGCCCTCGCCGACGATCGAGTCCGCGTCGAGTTTGAACGGATACGACAGGACACGTCGGCCCTCTCCACGCCCGAGGAGCGAGCGAGGATCGACCGGGCCAATTACCGGGCGCTGGCCGAGAAGATCGGCGAGTGGACGGC
Organism: Planctomycetales bacterium; assembly: GCA_027435495.1. Lineage (GTDB taxonomy): Bacteria > Planctomycetota > Planctomycetia > Isosphaerales > Isosphaeraceae > JAKAUH01. The sequence goes on along the minus strand of DAHZZC010000516.1, from coordinate 3,431 downwards.
CGATCGGCCCTTCGACCTGGAGAAGCTGAAGGCGGTGAGCCGGCAGGTGCGCGAGCTCTGCGCCTTCATCGAAAGGAGCCATCAGCAGCCGGAGCCAGAACCCGTCCTCTCGACAACGGCCGACTGGTTCTGACCGCCGTGCCGGAGCGTCGGCATGATCCTGATGCTGGAAGACGATCGCGACCGGATCGATCGCTTCACGGCGACGCTTCAGGTGATCGCGCCGACAACCCCGCGGATCGTCTGGCGGAGCGCGCCCCGGATGATCCGCAAGGTCGAGCCGCTGCTGTCCTCCGCTCGCCTCATCTCCCTCGATCACGACCTCGAACCGACCGAGGGCGAGGATGAGCCGGGAGATGGGATCGACGTCGCGCGGTTCCTGGCTTCTCGGCCGCCGGCCTGCCCCGTGATCGTCCACAGCAGCAACGGAACGCGGTCGGACTGGATGATCGGCGAGTTCGAGCTCGGGGGCTGGCGATACCGTCGAGTTGCCCCGATCGGGGAAGACTGGATCGAGGCGTACTGGGGCTCCGTCGTCCGGGAGATCCTCGGGCTCTGAGCATCGCGGGTTGCAACGCTTCAGCGGCCCCCGTCCTTCTTCTTCCGCGCGGCGTCGGCGGCCTTGCGACCGGCGATGATCGGCCGGGCGTCGACTCTCCATCGGCTCCGGAGCTTCTGCACCCGCGTCGGCAGCGGCGCTCCTTCGGACATCAGGACGGCGTGGCTGTCGTCCACCTCGGAGGGGCGGACCGTGATCGTTCGTCCGCCCTCCAGCTCGACCCGATCTCCCGGCTGGAGCGTCCGGATCTTCATCGTCGAGAAGAACGCCCGCGCCTGCTCGATCTCGCCGGCCGGCACGGCCTCGCCCTTCAGGAGCCATGCGAGGTCGGAGTCGGGGACCGGCAGCGTCAGGGCCTTCAGCGCCGGCTCGTCGTGGGTGATCATCGCGAGCATGCAGGAGCGGAGCGCGGCCTCGGGGGTGTCGGCGGCCGGCAGCGGGCCCGCCGCGGCCTCGCCCTCGGCGGTGATACCGGGACGTCCCTTCATCGACGGCCGGGCCTTCGCTGCCGGATGGCCGCAGTGGATCGAGTCCTGGAATCGCTCGGCATCGGGCGGCAGCGGCTTATCCGGCGGCGACATCACCGTGATCGTGTAATAGTTGTCGCCCTTCAGGAAGTGCCGTGTCCAGGTCGTGACTGTGCCGTTCTTCAGCGGCGCCGGCCTCTTGACCTGGAATTCCCCGCCCTCCATCCCATCGAGTTTGAGGTTCTTTTCCCGGGTCGGCTCCTGGCCCAAGGTCTGCGCCAGCTTCTCCGCGGCGAGCTGTTCCGCGACCTTCGCCTTGGCCACCACTTTGGGATACCGGAAGTGCTGCACGCTGTACAGGCATCCGACATTCTGGAGGTAATAGGTCGTATGCTGGATCGGCCCCTCCAGGCCCGGAACCGGTTTGCTTTTGATCTCCGGCGGAGCGGGAAAGCGGATTGTCATTGCCCCGTTATCGACGCGGACCGTCTTCCAGCCCGACGACTCCGGGGGTGCGGGTGCCTGGCCTGTCAGTCCACCGGCCAGGAAGAGAGCCGCGATGGAAAAAGTCGTCATCGATAAGGTTCCTCATGGAATTCGGGGGCCGCGACGCGCCGATGCTCCGGTATCGTTGCACAGGGCAACGGCTCGATCAATATGGATGCTATTCATCCCGTCCCATTGTCGTTCTCAGGATGGCGACCCTTCTCGAATGGCGGCGGTCGTCGGAAAATCGTGGATAGCTTGGCGCAGTTCGCGGCATTCTTTGTAGAAACCGCGATCAGGCGATCACCAGGGGAGCTGGACCGGATGGCCGCGAAACCGTCTGCCGCGACGCGCGAGATGCAGATCCTTTTCGGCGAGGGGACAGCGATCGGGCTCACCGATCGCCAGTTGCTCGACCGGTTCGCCGATCGTCGCGATGCATCGGCGTTCGAGGTTCTGGTCCGTCGGCACGGGCCGATGGTCGCCCGGGTTTGCCGGGGGACAGGGCTCGGAGCCGACGACGCCCACGACGCGTTCCAGGCGACATTTCTCGTCCTGGTCCGTCGGGCCGGGGCACTGGGGAAGCTTGATTCGCTCGGCGGCTGGCTTTATGGCGTCGCGTGCCGCGTCTCGGCGCGAGCACGGGTCGAGTCGGCACGTCGGCGGAAGATCGAGGGACTCACCTCGCTCCGTGTCATCGAGTCTATTGAGCCCGACGGCCCCGACGCGATCGATCGCGAGGCCCTCGCCTCGATCGTGCAGGAGGAGGTCGACCGGCTCCCGGAGAAATACCGGACGGCGGTGGTGCTCTGCTACTGGGAGGGTCTCACCCACGAGCAGGTCGCGGCGCAACTGGGTTGCCCGCTCGGAACGATCCGGAGCCGGATTGCCCGGGCTCGCGACCTCTTGGGCCGGCGATTGACCCGCCGGGGCGTCGCGCCGATGGTCGTCGCCTCGGCGAGCGGCTTCGACCTCGCCGCGATCGCCTCGCCGACGGCCGCCGTGCCCGAGGCGTGGGTCGTCGCGGCGGCCCAGGCCGCGGCCGGGGGGAATTTCGGAACGACCGTCGCCGCGTCGGCGCCGGTGGCTTTCCTGGTTCATGAAACGTTGAAGGGAATGCTTGTCATGAAACTGAAAACAATCGCGTTGTGTCTGATGCTGATCGGGTCCGGAGCGGCCGGGGTGATTCTGGCAGCGCCGCAGGCCCAGAGGCAAGGTCCCTCGCCGAGGATGGAGACCCCGCTTCACGAGCCGACGAGGGCGTCAGGTGCAACCGCGAAGAAGGTCCAGCCCGCGTTGCAAACGATGCCCGACTACATGATCGAGCCACCCGACCTGATCCTCGTCGAGGTGCTGGAGGCCCTGCCGGGTCGGCCGATCTCGGGCGAGCGGCTGGTTCGTCCGGATGGCAAGATCAGCCTGGGATTCTACGGCGAGGTCTACGTCGCCGGCCTCACGATCATGGAGGCGAAGGAGAAAATCGTCGAGCACCTTCGCAAGTACCTCAACGATGTGACGCTTGGGATCGCCGAACTCAACCCGGAGACCGGCGAGCCGAAGCTCGACAAGGAAGGGCGGCAGGTCCTTCTCAAGGACCTCAAGGACACCGACCGCGTCTTCGTAGACGTGACCGCTTATAACAGCAAGGTTTACTACGTGCAGGGGGCGGTCGTGGTCCCCGGCCGATTGCCGATCACCGGGCACGAGACGGTGCTCGACGCGCTGAACAATGTCGGAGGGCTGGCGCCCGACGCGGACCATCATGGGGTGGTCCTGTATCGCCCACAGCCGGACGGGACGCTGAAGAAGCTGCCGATCGACGTCGATTCGATCACGATCGGCGACGACCCCAGCACGAACTATCAGCTCAGGCCCGGGGATCGGCTCGTCGTGGGGGGAACGGGAGAGCCCGCCATCGA
>DAHZZC010000515.1 GCA_027435495.1 Planctomycetales bacterium | reverse complement strand
AACGGGCAACATGGTCCACGGCCTCCCGCTCTGGGCGATCAGCATCGGCCTGATGATCGGCGGCGAACCGGTCCTCGGCGTGATCGCGGTTCCCCCGCTCGGCGAACTCTACTGGGCGACGAAAGGCGGTGGCGCCTGGCTCGACGGCCAGCGGCTCCAGGCCCGCGACTCCGAAACCTTCCACGTCCAGGATAACCTCTGCGTCGGGACCAACGCCCTCCGGGTCGTCGACACGCGGACCCTCCCCGGCCGGCTCCGCGACCTCGGCAGCGCCTGCTGCGAGCAAATCTTCGTCGCCGCGAATCGCCTCCACGGCTGCACCTTCCTCGGAGAGCAGGCCCACGACATCGCCGCCGGGGTCGTCATCGCCCGGGAGGCCGGCTGTGCCTTCGGGACGATCGACGGCGAGCACCTCACGGCCGCCGAGATGGTCCGCCGGACCCCCGTCCAGGTCCCCACGTTCGTTGCCGCGCCCCGACGCCTCGAAGCGCTGATGAAGTCGGCCCGACGCCTCTGATGCACAAGCCCGGTACGTTCGCCAGCGCGAATCCGCCCGTCCTCGAGACGGCTTCGATCAGCCTCGGACCAGGTAATCGTGGGCGCGAACCAGCGCGACGATGGCCTGGTCGCTGGCGTCCTCGGCTGTCTTGTTGCCCTGGTTGATCGCGACGAGGAAGGCCCGATTGATGGCGGGTGCCAGCCAGATTCGCACATACCAGGCGGTGTTGCTTCCGTTGTGGTTGAAGGCCCGGCCGCCTGCCCAGGTGCGCTGGACGACCGCCCATCCACCGGCATAATCAAACCCGGGCTCCGGAGTGTGCAGGACCCGGAAGGTCCCGGCCTTCAGAAGTCGCGGACGTCCGCGCTCGGCCGCCATGTGCAGCGCCGCGAATCGAGACCAGTCGGGGATCGTGCAATGCACGGTCCCGGCCGGCCCCGCCGACGGGGCATTATCGGCCTGCGTCGGCTCGATCCGACCCCGGCTCTCGTGGTGGCCCCAGGGCTGATCGACCTTCCCCCAGGTTCCCGGGCAGCCGAACCCGGCCGACGTCATCCCGAGCGGCCCGAAGAGCCGGGTCCGCATCAGGTCTTCCCATCGCGACCGGCTCACCCGTTCCATCATCGCGCCGACCAGCGCGAAGCCGACGTTCGAGTACGAGTAGTTGGATCCCGGGCGATGAATGGGCGGGTGATCGAGGTGGTCGGTCAGGATGCCGAGTCGCTGCTCGGCCGGAGTATCGCCGGGCAACCGCCACCAGGGGACGTCGGGCGGGAGCCCCGCGCGGTGGGTTAGAAGTTGAGCGAGGGTGACGACTCGGAAGTCGGGATGGACGTTGGCGATCAGGTCGGGAAAGACCTCGGCGAGCGTCGAGCCCCACGAGAGCTTCCCTTCCTCGACCATCATCCCGGCGAGCGTCGCGGTCATCGCCTTGGTGCAGGAGCCGATATGAACCTGGTCGGTCACGAGGATCGGCGCCTTTGACCCGATCTTGCGCAGGCCGATGGCTCCGATCGCCGCCATCCGGTTCCCGGCGAGAATCCCTCCGATGATTCCTGGCAAGTGATGGTCGTCGCGGATCGGAGCCAGGATCTCGGCGACTCTCGGATCGGCCTCGACCTCGACCTCGACCGGCCGCCCCTCCGGCGATTTCTTCCGAACGCCGGCACTTTTGCGCTTCGGTGACTGCTGGGCCATGGAGGCCCCGGCAAGTCCCTGCCAGACCGCCGCCCGGAGAAATCCGCGACGCCCGAGCATGGCCGTATCCGGCGCGATCTGCCGGCTCCTGGAGCGGCGTCGATGCCGTGGCCGCCGCGATGACCCTCGCCGCGGCCCTCCGAAATCCCGACGCCTACTCTCTCATTGTGGAGCCCGACCCCATCAAAAGGGAAGTGTCGATCACTCGGATTCACCCATCCCAGCCAATCTCCGGGCCCGTGCCGGTCGGAGCAGGCGGACTGCTGGCCGTCCACCGTCGGCAGCGTGAGATCGGCCGGATCGCGCCCGGCCGCAGCCTGGACCCAACGGACCGGGTCGGACGGACCATGTCTTACAAGCGTCGACTTGGCTCCTGACCGGTTTATCCCCTTCCAGCTTTGGACGGGTGGCAAGCCGACGCTGCGAACCTTCGAGATGCTCTGCCTGTACCTGCAGGGCTGGGCCACGCTGGATGAACTGATCGCGCACGTGGAGAAGCTCAAGACCCGGGCGAGAGATCCCACCTCCAGGAGTTGAGGGCTCCGAGGCGGCGACTCGCTGAGATCCGAAGCGTGACGATGACGACCGAGGGAATCGCACGCCGGGCCTCCCGCCCGGCCGTGCCCGTTCGCGGCTGCGCCGCGGTCGCCGGGCCGCCGAAAGAGACCCACGGCACGGCTCATGAGATCCCGTCACCAGGGACCGGGAGAGTGCCATGTGTCGGGTCAGCAGGCGATTCGGCGGACCACGGCAAATGTTGAGCCGAACAGTCGTGGAATGTCCCCTTTCTTTTTCAATTACCACAAGCTGACCCACAAGGCGCTGGAGAGCCTGACCTACTCCTACCTGCAAGACTGGATCAGTGCCCAGTCCGCCGCCGCGAAGGACGGCAAGCCCGGCGCCGATTTGCGGCTCCAGGCCGCCCAGGAGTTGCAGGAGAAGCTCAATCTCATCCTGGCCGGGGAGCCGCCGTACGATATCTTCGTCCGCTGGAAGCCGCTCCACGAGCAGGCCATCGGCTGGAACCCGGACCTGAACGACGGTGTCCGGATGAATATCCGCCCGTTCATGGCGGCGGGCGTCCTTCGCAAGAACCCCAACATCAAGCGGACGAAGGACCGAGGAGCCGAACCGGCACGAAACCGGGACGATTACCCGTGGTTCTGGAAGGACGGGACGTTTACAGGCGATCGCGTCAACGACGTGCATCTGACCGATGCGGAGAAGCGAGCGGCGCGAGAGAGACCTCGGGCGAAGAAACACCGGGGGCACATCAACGCACAGACCGTAGAATGGGTTGAGCGAGTGAAGTGGTCCGATGAGACGCGAGGCCATCACGGCCCAGGAGGACGGAAGATGCATCGCCTTGTGGTTCAATCACGCGTGGGTTCCGATGGCATCTTGCACATTGACATACCGTTGGGAAAGGAAGACGCGGATCGAGAGGTGCAAGTCACGATCGATCCGGTTCGACGGGTGTCGTCCTCGATGACCCAGGACGAGTGGCGACAATTCGTCATGGAGACCGCGGGTCGCATTACCGACCCGACCTTCGTTCGCCATGAGCAGGGCACTTTCAAGCAATGGGACGCTTTCTCGCTAGTCATCCAGGGAGCCAGGTCATGAAGTGGCAAGACCGGATCGGCGTGGACCCGAACGTGTGTCACGGCAAGCCCTGCATCAAGGGGACGCGGGTGCTGGTATCCGTCGTGCTGGCGGATATCGCCGTGGGCGAACCGTTCGAGGCCATCATGAGCGGATACCACATCGAGCGTGAAGACATCCAGGCGGCGCTTTATTTCGCGGTCGCCCTGGCGCAGGATCGTTACGCCCCGCTTCCCGAGGCGGTCTGAGATGCTATTCAAGACCGACGAGAACCTGCACGAGGAGGTCGCGGAACTGCTGCGGCAGAACGGGCACGACGCGGTCAGCGTCTACGATCAGGGCCTGCGCGGCCATGCGGACGAGGACATCGCGGACGTTTGCCGGCGCGAGGGGCGCGTGATCGTGACGCAGGACCTGGACTTCTCCAACATCGTTGCCTTCCCGCCCGAGGATTACGCGGGGATCATCGTGCTTCGCCTCCATGACCCGAACCGGCCTTCCACCCTCGCCGCAATGCGACGGCTCATCCCCCTCCTTGCGTCCGAGCCATTGGCCGGTTGTTTGTGGACGGTTGACGATGTCGGGATGCGGATCCGGTCAGGAGGGCAACCGTGACCGTCTTCGACTCGCTGGTCGCCGCGCTCCAGAAATCGGCGGATTACAACCGCGACGACACGGTGCCGCCCGCCGCCGTCCTCTGGCCCGACGAAAAGCGGGAATGGGAGAAGCTCGCGCACCGCCTCCGGAACGCAAACGGGGACATTCCTGAATGCCACGAGGACAGTGGTAAGCTGTGACAGGTGAACGACTTGTAGTGTCTTGAGCATGGGAGGGGCTCCCGGCATCCTGGTGGTTGGATACGGCCATCAGAGTCACCGGAAGGAGCCCCCCATGCCACCCCGCATCATGCCCATTCTCCAACGCCTCCGACAAGACCATTCCGCCCTCCTGCAACCCGCCGCCATCGAGGCCGCCTGCCGCCAGGAGGGCTACACCTGGCGGACGCGTCTCCTCGACCCGGTCGTCACCATCTCTGTTCGTCCTCCAGGTCCTCCACGGCAACACCGCCTGCACTCACGTCGTCCAGTTCGGCGGCCGGACCTTCTCCGACAGCGCCTACTGCCAGGCCCGCAAGCGGCTGCCGCTTGGCGTCTTTCACCGGCTTCTCGAGTGGATCACTCAGGCGGGCCGCCGGGCCACCGCGACGGACCACCGCTGGCTCGGCCACCGCGTCTGGGTCATGGACGGATCCAGCTTCTCGATGCCCGACACCGCCGAGCTCCAGGCCGCGTTCGGCCAGCCCGGCAACCAGCGGCCCGGCTGCGGCTTCCCGGTGGCCAAGTGGCTGGCTTTGTTCGACGTCGCCACCGGGATGCTGCTCCGCTCATCCACCGCCCCGCCCCGCTCCGCTCGCATGAGATGTCGAGTTGCGTCGCGGTCTCCGAGGGCGCTGAGCCGGGCGACATCGTGATGGGGGACCGGGGGCTCAGCTCGTACGCGCACCTGGCGATCCTCGCGGGCCGCGGCCTGTACGGGCTGTTCCGCCTGCACCAGCGGCGGGCCG
>DAHZZC010000514.1 GCA_027435495.1 Planctomycetales bacterium | reverse complement strand
ACGATCGGGTCCTTCGTTCGGGAATTTTTTGGATGGCGATGGCCGGTATCGCCTCGGGGCTTGCGATCGACTGCAAGCTCAACGGCCTGCTCGGGCCGATGGTCCTCGCGACCTGGAGCGGGCTCCTGATGATCGCGCCGGGATCGGGTTGGCGGATACGGAGGAGAATCGTGGCCGTGGGCGTGGCGGCGGTCGCGACGATGCTCGTGACCCTGATGTTCTTCAACCCGACGTACACCTGCCGCCCCCGCGTACCCATCACGCAGCCCGAATTCGTGTCGAGGGCCCAGGAGCCGCCCTGGGCACGCTTCCGCCGGATGGTCCAGTTCCGGCTGAGCACGGCCGAGGAACAGCGGAAGATGGAGAAGTTTGATCGGGATGTTGTCCGGGGACCGGCGGAAAAGGCGGCGGTCTTCGCCGTGCAGGGCTTCGGCCGATTCGGGCCGCTTGGACCGTCGGCATCCAACTCGGAGGTCCGTTACGACGGCTGGCAGGACTGGGGGATGGTCTTCTGGTGGCCGATCGTGATCCTTGGAGTGGTTCGGGCGGGACGGATCGGACGCCGGCAAATTCAGGAGGGCCATCCGCCGACGGCCTGGGCGCTTCTGGTCTGGGCTGCGATCGCCTGGGCGGTCGTCGCGGCCTATCTTCCGCTGGCATGGGACCGCTATTTCCTGCCGATCCAGGCGCCCAATGCCCTGCTCGGGGCGTTGGCCCTGGCGGGTCTGTTGGAGCGTCGGAAACGGAAGGAGGTGACCGATTGAAGCGGATCGATCCGGCGTCGCTCGGCGTCTTCCTGATTCTGATGGGAAGCTACGCCTATTTCTGGCAGACGCGTGACTGGAACATCTCCAGCCGCCTGATGCTCACCTACTCGATGGTCGATCGCGGGACCGTCGAGATCACGGGGTTGCACCAGCACACGCTCGACCTTGCGCAGTATCAGGGCCGGTACTATTCCGACAAGCTTCCCGGCTATTCCCTTCTTGCGACGGTGCCCTACGGGATCGCCCGGGGCGTTTTTGGCTTCCCCGCGCATCCGCTCAACGTCCGGGCCGATGATTATGCCCACTGGCCCGCCGATTACTGGGTGACCCTCGCGACATCCGGCCTGCTCTCCGCGGCGACAGCGGTCCTGCTGGTTTCGCTGGCTCGTCAGCTTGGTTGTCGTCCGGCGATCGCCGCGATGGTCGGCCTGGCGTATGGGCTTTCGACGCCGGCCTATGTCTACGCGACGCTCGCCTATGGCCACCAGGCCACGGCCTTCGCGTTGCTCGCCTCGTTTCTGCTCATCTGGAGGCGGTCGTCCCGGTTCGGATGGGGGATGGCGAGGCTGGCGGCCTCGGGCTTTCTGGCGGCTTCCGCAGCGGTGATCGAGATTCAGGTCGGCCCGGTCTCGGCCATTCTGGGATTCTACCTTCTCGCAGAGGTCCTGGGGCGTCGTCAATCACCGGCCGGTCTGATCGCCTTCGCAGTCGGGGCATTGGTGCCGACACTCGCGCTGCTCAAGTACAACATGCTGGCCTTCGGCTCGCCCTGGGACATGGGCTATTTCCACCATGTGACCTTCTCGCACGTCCACACGAAGAGCAACCCGCTCGGCCTCGAGGATCCGAAGTCGTGGAAGCTACAGCGATTACTCGTGAGTCCCTACCGCGGTCTTTTCGTGTTCGCCCCGATCCTTCTCCTGGCCCTACCGGGCTGGATCGTCCTGGCTATCCGACGACGCTGGGCGCTGCTGATTTCATCGGCTCTCGTCTGCATCACCGTAATGATGGTGAATCTGAGCTATCCCGAGTGGACGGGGGGCTGGTCGACGGGCCCTCGGCTCCTGGTTCCGCTGATACCCTTCGCCATGATTCCGGTGGCGGCGCTCGTCGCGGGCCGCGGTCGATGGGTAACCTTCACGGCCATCATCGCCGGCGGGCTCGCCGTCGCCGGTGGCCTTGAGATGTTCCTCTTCCAGGGCGCCGGAGGACGGATTCCCCACGAGATCCGGTTCTATCCCCTGGCCCAACCGCTTCGAGATGCCGTCTGGCCGCTCTGGGTCCAGGGAAAGTCGCCTCATGTCGAAGGCTTCGCCCGCAACCTGTTCTCAATCGCCTTTCCGAGCTGGGTCGCGAGCCTCCCGCCCCGCGCCCGGTTCGTGCAGATGCTACCCCTGGCCATCGCACAGGTTGCAGCGATCGGTTTGCTGCTGAAGTGGCTGTCCGGGCGCGAGCAAAACGTCCCGGAACCGACTCCCCCGACTGATGGACTTACTCCGACGGGTGAAGTTCGTCTATAATCGATGGCGTGATCGCGGCGAAATTGCAATCGCCACTCGTCCTTTCGAAAGGGTGAGCTCCGGTCCGTGGGGATCCGGGATGGCGGCATGATGCGAGAAGAAGCATTCATGAAGACCGAGGTTTCCAAGCCGATGCGAGAGGATGCGGAGTCGGCGGGTCGGATGGCGTCGGCGGCCCGGGGCCGCAGGATGGCTCCGACCGCGGTGGCGCTGGTGGTGGGTCTTGCGGCGCTGACGGCTCAGGCTACCGAGACGGACCTGGTGCGTGACATCCAGCGCTACTGCACGGTCTGCTGGCGGAATGCCCGGCTCGATCCCCGGCTCTGGGACGATTGCACCCAGGAAGTTTGCTGCCGCCTGCTGACCAAGGCTCGCGAAGGGCAGCTCGACCTGGCCCGGGTGCTGGCCGACGACACGCCCGAGCGGCGCGAGCTGGTCCGGGCGATCGACATGGTGCGCAAGCGGGTCCAGCGATCTCGACGGTTCCAGCCGCTGGAGGCCTCAGGTCCGATCACCGACGTCGCGACCCGTGATCGCGAACGGCTGGAACTCGGCGAAATCCTTGAGGCGGCCCGTCGGGCGGTGTTGAGCCCCCGGCAGGACCGAATCATCGAGCTCTGGATGCGAGGGTGGTCGGTTCCCGAAATTGGAACGGAGCTGAGCATGACCCTCGCTCGCGTGAGTGACGAGAAGTACAAGGCCCTTCGCAAGCTTGAGCACCACCTCATTGAGCGTCGCGAGGAGTTGGCTTTTGGTCTGCCGACCTCGGCCGCCGTCTGACGGCCGAGGTCCGGACCGATCGACCGCTTATCCGAGCTCATCAAGAGCCTTGAGGACGGCCTCGCTGTGGCCGTCGACCTTCACCCTGGGGAAGACGGCCCGGATCACACCCTGGCCGTCGATCACCAGGGTCGTACGCTCGACACCCATCGACTTCCTG
>DAHZZC010000513.1 GCA_027435495.1 Planctomycetales bacterium | reverse complement strand
AGGGCGACGTTGAAGGCGCGGGGGAAGTGGTCGCGGCCGGCGTTGGGGTTGATCTTCGGGGTCCGACCGAACTCGCCCATCCAGACGACCAGCGTGCTCTCGAGCATCCCGTGGGCCTTGAGGTCGCCGATCAGCGTCGCGAAGGCCGGATCGACGGTGGAGGCCAGCTTGCCGACCTTCTCGTGACTCTGCTGGTGGGTATCCCAGCCGCCTGAGCGGACCTCGACGAACGTCACGCCCTCCTGGACCAGCCGACGGGCGAGCAGGCACCCCTGGCCGAACGGGTTCTTGCCGTAGGCCGAGCGGATGGCCTCGGATTCGTCGCTCAGGTTGAAGGCCCGCATCTGTGGCGAGAGGATCATCTTCGAGGTCTGCGAGTAGAGCGCCCGGTGGTCCTGGACGCGATCGTAACCCCCGACCTTCTCGAAGCCAGCGCTCTCCAGGTGGTCGAGCAGCTTGAGTCGGCGGCGGAACCGGCCGACCGGGACGCGAGGCTCGGTGTTCTCGGGCGGTTTCTCAGGGTTCTGGACGAGGAACGGCTCAAGCGCGGCGCCCAGGAAGCCGGCGCCGATCGTCGGACCGCCGATGCTGACGATATGTGGCAGGTCGAACTGGCTTCCGTTCAACTCATTCGCGACCGAGCAGCCCAGGCTCGGGTGCTTGATTGTCGCCGAGGGGACGTACCCGGTGTGGAGTTGATACGTGGCTCGCTGGTGGTTCCCCTCCTTGTTGGTCATCGAACGGATCAAGGTGATCTCGTTCATCACCTTGGCCGTCTGGACCCATCCCTCCGCGATCGAGATCCCGGGGACCGAGGTGGCGATGGCCTTGGTCTCACCGCCGTGCTCCGTCCCCGGCTTGGGGTCGAAGGTCTCGATCTGGCTCGGTCCACCCGACATCCAGAGGAGGATGCAGGCTCGGTGATTCTTCCGGATCTCGGCTGCCTGGAGCGCCATCCAGTCGGTGAAGCTCACCGGGAGGGCTCCCGAGGCCGCCAGCCCGGCCGCACCCAGGCCGATCCGTCGCAGGAAATGCCGGCGGCCGATGATCCCCTCGCCGCTCATCGCCACCTGAACCAGCTCGCGATCCGCGCTCATGGACCTGCCCTCCCGATCCCGAATGGATGATCCCGGAATGAAACCAGATGGATTCGACGGCGCCGCATCATCGCCGGGTGGCGAATTCGGTTGAGTTGATCAGGGACCAGTAGATGTCCTCGAACGCCTCGCCACGGTCGCCGACAGCCTGGATGTATCGGCCGCAGACCTCGACCTCTCGGGCGGTCGGCTGGCGCGAGAGGATTCGCAGGTAGAGGACCTCCAGGGCAGCGCGGTCGTTCGGGCTGGACGCCAGGATCTGGCCGAGCACGGTCCCGGGTCGGGCCGAGACCCGGCTATTGATGAGCGGGCCATTCATCATGAAGAGGGCCTGGGGGATTGTCCCGAGGATCTCGTCGTTCGAGAGCGACGGATCCACCCCGAAGAGCCGGTCGAAGGCCGCTCGAAGTCCGCCCTGGCGCGGTCCGGCGCCCTTCTTCGCGGGAGCCGGCAGTCCGGCCGACGCAACGGCCTTCTTTCCCGCGGCCTTCTTTTCCGTGGTCTTTTTGCCCTGGCCCTCGGCCGGGCTGGCCGCCGGCGCATCGTCGGACGGTAGCCCGAGCGCCTGCTGGAGCGAGGTGAAGATCTGGTCGGATCGGAGCCGGCTTGGGCATCCCGCGGCGAATGCTGTTCGGCCCGCGTAATTGGCCGTCGACCGCACCCGGCGCTGGTAGGCCTGGGTGTTCAGGATGGTCCGATACAGCCATCGAATGTCGTAGCCGCCACGCTGCCACTGGTCGGCCAGGGGGATGAGCACCTCCGCGGCCTGCGCGGTGCGCTCGGGGCCCATGTCGTCGATCGGCTCGTAGAACGCCTCACCCATCAGCGCATACCACGTCCGGTTGACGAAGGCACGGGCGAACCAGGGGTTATCCTGGCCGGTGATGTACGACGCGATCAGTTCTCGACGCTGCTCGGGCGAGAGGTCCACCGGCAGCGCAGGGTCGGCCGCCTTCGACCCGGCCGCGGTCAAAAAGAAGCGGGGCGGCATCGGGATCTGTTTGGTCGGAGTCTGCTTGTCGGGCATCGTGTACCGAGCCCGACGCTGCGGTTCCATGGCGAAGACCGCTGGCTTACCCATTCCACCCTTATCCAGGCGACGGACCTGCCCACCGGCGAAGAACGCGGCGAATTCGTGGAACTGCTCACGCTTCCAGGAGTCTGTCTTGTGGTCGTGACACTGGGCGCATTGGATCTGCACGCCGAGGAAGATCCGGGAGACCTCGCCGGCCATCTCAACAGGTTGCGCAGCATAGGCGAGCGGGAATGGGACCGGGCCCGGCTCGTCGTTCCGGCCAGTCGCGGTGATCATGGCGCGGACAATCTCGTCCCAGGGCCGATTGGCCTTGAGCTGACCGGCGAGCCACTCCTCCAGCATGTCGAACCGGATCTGGCCGTAGTTCTCATTGGTTGCGTGGAACTTGATGACGTCCCGCCAGTATCGGGCCCAGTTCCTCGACCAGCCGGGATTGGACAGCAACCGGTCGATCAGTCGGGTCCGCTTGTCGGACGACCGATCACGCAGGAACCCCACGAACTGCTCGACCGTCGGCGGCTGGCCGATCAGGTCGAAGTACACCCGGCGGACAAACTCGACGTCGGTTGTGATCGGAGCGGGATCCACCTTCGGGTCGTTTTTCGTCAGGTACTGGGCCACAAGCCGATCCAGCTCGGATGGTGTCATGGTTGGCAGAGTGACCGTCCGCGCCGGTCGATGGACCTTCACCTCGACCGGTTGCGGAGCCCGTTTCTGATCGGTCGCGACCGACTCCCTCACCTGCCGGAGCGCCTGGAACAGATCGGCAGCCTCTTTCGGCGTCAGTTCCGGCTTCTCGCCGGCCCGCAAAGCCGGTGCCAGGCCGATCAGCACGGCGATCGCCAGGGCGACCATCCCGAGGGTTGCGGGGCGTGCCCCATCCTGTCGATTCATCATGATCCCTCCCACGCTCTCGATCCGGACGGGCCCATGGGCGCGGTCCGGCTGGGTGTCGTCTGGGGATTCAACCACGTTCCCGGCGGAAGGTTTCGCGAGACGCCCCGGCGCAGATTCGCGGGCGTCTCCCTATTAAGATTGTGCGACATTCCAACGTGTACTGCTACTGGCAACATTCCCACCTGAGACGAGGCGACCATGATCGATCGCGGCCGATGGGCACCGAGGATGGGCCCGGGGATGGTCCTGACGATGGCCTGCATGCTGACGACCGCGACCGCTTCCGAGCCGGTGCCGCCGGTCCCCTGGCCGGCGACGGACGCACTCGGCCGATCGCTGCCGATGACCGGTGACCGGGGCATCCACAAGCCTAGAACGAACCGGACGGTCGGGCTCTTCTACTTCCTCTGGCACAACAACTCGAACGGCAAGCCTCCGGCCGGAAGTGGGCCGTACGACATCGCGAAGATCCTCGCGACGCAGCCCGACGCCCTGAAGCACCCCGAATCGCCGCTCTGGGGGCCGGTCGGGATGGATCACTACTGGTCGGAACCGCTCTACGGCTATTACTACTCCGCGGATCCGTGGGTTTTGCGGCGTCATGCGCAGCTCCTGGCAGCGGCCGGTATTGACGTCCTGATCTTCGACACGACCAATGCCGTGACCTATCCCGACGTCTACCAGGCCCTCTGCACGGTCTTCGAGGAGGTCCGTAAATCGGGCGGGAAGACGCCCGGGATCGCGTTCATGGTCAACACCAAGGCTGGCGAGACGGCGGATCGGCTCTATCGCGACCTCTACCAGCCCGGGAAGTTCCGCGATTTGTGGTTCCTCTGGGAGGGCAAGCCGCTTTTGATCGGCGACCCGAAGGAGGCGAGCGACGACGTCCGTCAGTTTTTCACGCTGAGGCGGGCCCACTGGCCGTTCACGCAGGAGAACACTCCGTTCGCCTGGCACTGGGAGGCAACCTATCCCCAGCACTACGGCTACCGGACCGACCCGCACCGCCCCGAGCAGGTGAACGTCTCGGTGGCGCAGAACCTGCGCGTCCGCGACGGCCAGGTGACGAACATGAGCTCCGGCGAGGCGAGAGGGCGCAGCTTTCGCCGGGGCGCGATGGACCCCGCGCCCGACTCAGTGAACTGGGGCCTGAACTTCCAGGAGCAATGGGGCCGCGCCTTCGACCTCGACCCGCCCTTCGTGATGGTGACGGGCTGGAACGAGTGGATCGCCGGGCGATGGGGGAAGCCCGAGGGTCCGATCCTTTTCGTTGACCAGTACGACCAGCAATACAGCCGCGACATCGAGCCGATGAAGGGCGGCCACGGCGACAACTACTTTTACCAGCTTGCGGCGAACGTCCGCCGCTACAAGGGCGTCGGACCGATCCCGAAAGCCTCCGCGCCCCGGACGATCCGAATCGACGGTGCTTTCTCGCAATGGGAGGGCGTCGCGCCGACGTACGAGGACGGCCTCCACGAGACGACCCCGCGCGACTTCGCCGGGGCCGGCGGCCTGCACTACCGGGAGACAAGCGGACGGAACGACCTGGCGACCATGAAGGTCGCCCGCGATCCGGATCACGTCTACTTCCTGGCCCATGCGCGGGGCCCGATCACGAAGCCGACCGATCCGAACTGGATGTGGCTTCTCATCGACGCCGACGCGAACCCGAAGACCGGCTGGGAGGGCATCGACTACATCGTCAACCGATGGATCGACGCCGACGGCACATCCTGGCTGGAGAAAAACACGGGCGGATGGCAATGGGAGCGTGTGGGGAAGGTGACGTACCGGGTCGAAGGCCGGAACCTGCACCTATCGATCCCGAGGGAGTCGCTGGGCCTCGCGCGCGGCCGGTTCACGATCGACTTCCAGTGGGCCGACAACCTCCAACATCCCGGCTACCTGATGGACGTCTACACGAGCGGCGACGTCGCCCCGGAGGGCCGGTTCCGGTATCGATACGCGGCGGAGTGAGGGGCGAACACTACTTCGACGCGCAGGCTTTGAGCCTTCCCAGCAACCCATCGACGTCATAGCCGATGAGGTTTTGAACCACCTCATCGGCGCCGGCCTCCCAAAGATCGGCGGCGGAGCGGGTGGTCGTCAGGCCGACGGCGTACATCCCGGCCGCCTTCGCCGCCTGGATGCCGACCGCCGCGTCCTCGAAGACGACCGCTCGCGACGGATCAGCCCCCGCCTTCGCCGCCGCGACTAGGAAGACCTCGGGATCCGGCTTGCCGTGGGTGATGTCCTCCAGCGAGGCGATCGCCGCGAACCGGCCGATCAGGCCGCATTCCTCAACCGTCAATTCGAGGTTCGGCCGGACGCCGCTCGATCCGATCGCCAGCTTCACCCCGCGCCCCGTGAGCGCATCGAGGACCTCGCGGACGCCCGCCATCAGGTGGAGGCTTCCCCTCGCCGCATCTCGATAGCAGACCTCCTTCAGATCAGAATACTGGGCGATCTGTTCGGCAGTGATCGTGTCGCCGAGCAGCCGACGGAAGATCGTCGGGTTGGTCATCCCGAACGTCTCGTGGACCAGCTCCGGCGTGAACGCCAGACCGGTCCGACGACCCAGCTCGACCCACGCCCGCTGATGCGGTTCCAGAGAGTCCACAAGCACCCCGTCGTGGTCGAAGATCGCGAGGAATCCGTCGGTCATCTCGGGCATGTTCGTCTCCAGGATGAAGTGGCCCTGACAAAATCGTAACAGGCGCCTTCGCCGCGCACCGGAGCCAGTCCACGTTTTCTCATAGATGTGCCCGGTGATCCTGTCCAGTTAGTGATGGCCGAAGCTGCTCGGGGGCTATCGTCGGGGCAAGCACCCGCTGGCGACCCGACCGCAGCCGAGGGTGCCGCGAAGATCGCCGGCTGGAGCCGGCTCCTACAGAAGACCATCCACGTCCCACACGGCCTGCAACCGTTGTAGGAGGGAGCTCCAGCTCCCGACCCGGACGAAGCCATCGCTCTCGCGAAGATCGCCGGCTGGAGCCGGCTCCTTCAGGAGAGCCGATCGGAAACCATCAGCGGGCTCGTGAATCAGGGCCTCTTGCGATCCATCGCGGCCTCAACGCGAGGGCCGCGAGCTGTCCTCGATCGTCAGCACCAGCTTCTTCGACGAATGCCCGCCCACGGACGCCTCCAGGCGTTGGCTGCCGTCCGGATCGGTCTTTGCCTCGGCGCCGGTGACGATCAGTCGCGAGTTGTCTCGGCTCACCTCGATCCGGCCGGAGGCATCGCGAGCGCCGACCTTCACCCTCGGCGAGAGCGAGATCCGGAACGGGATCGCGTCCTTGCTCCGATTGGTAACCGTCCACTCCATCCGATCCTCGCCGAAGTTCAGCAGCAGGTCGACCTCGTAGTCCGAGCAAGAAACCAGGCCGGGGCCGGGCTCGCGGATGTTGCCCAGCTGGCGAGGGCCGAACCATCCGGGGACGCACGTCCCGCCCGACATCCCCAGCTCGTTCGAGAGAAACTGCCGCCCGCCGACGCCCAGACTCGTCACCGATCCCCGGCCGTCGATCGTCGCCTCATAATGGCGCGTCTGGATCTGACGCTCCACCGGCCGGCGCTGGACGTCGATATCGGGCGGCGGGAGCGTGTCGGTCCGGAACGGCCCGGCTGGGAGTCCCGATCGGTCGACCAGATTCGCCTCGGGCGCACCGGCCCAGGCGTATCGGACCGTCTCGGGAGACGGCACCCGCTCGCTCCGCAGGACGACCGAATCGCCGTCGATCGTCGCATCGGCATAGAAATATCGGCCGTCTGTCCCGGCGACCGCGAACCCGCGCACCGGGCTGCCGTCGGGCGTCGCCAGGCCGGGGCGGCCGGTCCGGAACGCGACCCGGAGCGATCGGCCCTCGGGCGTCGCCTTCTCGAAGATCGGCCCCTCGGCGACGACCTTCCGGCCGTACGAATCGCGGAGCGCGAGCAGCGCGGCGCGCTCGCCGATCGCGCGCTTGGCGTGGGGATGCAGGTCGAAGCCGTCGTTCGTCCGGATGCCGACCGCGAGCGCGGCGTGGGGTGTCTCGCGGACGGCCTTCGCCTGCGCCTCGCGGATCCAGGCCCACGAGAGCCCGTCCGCGCCGGCCGCGTAGTCGGGGAGCTGGACCACGAGGAACGGCATCTCGGGCGCCTCGAACCGCTCGCGCCACGAGCCGATCAGGGCTTGCAGCAGCTTCGGATAGATCGACGGCCGGTCGGCGTTCGCCTCGCCCTGATACCAGACCGCCCCCCGGATCGGGCCCCGGCCGAGCGGGGCGATCATCCCGTTGTAGAGCGTCGCCGGCGCGATCCCGAACATCGACGGCCGGAGGTCCGTCGGCACGAAGCCGGCGAGCCACTCCTTCGGCGTCCAGGCCTCGCACATCGTCCCGCCGAACGACGAGTCGATCAGGCCGAGCGGGACGCCCTTCAGCGCGGGGTCTTCCAGCAGCCGGGCCCCGAAGAAGAAGCCGACTCCCGAGAACGACCGTGCGGATTCCGGCCCCGACGTCCGCCATCGAATCTCGCCGGTCGACTCCGGCCGGGCGCTCGCCCGGCGCCCGACCGAGGCCAGCCGGAGGTTCTTCAGCCGGCCGGCGGCGTCGGCCGCCTCGGGCCCTCCGTCGCACTCCTTGAGGGTCATCGCCATGTTCGACTGGCCCGAGCAGAGCCAGACGTCCCCGATCAATACGTCGCGGGCCTCGGCCCTCGACCCGCCCGAGGCGGCTTCAAGAACGAACGGCCCGCCCGCCGGGAGGGCCTCCATCGTCGCCGACCATCGGCCGTCGGCGCCGGCTCTTCCATTCGCCCGGCGCGGGCCGAAGCGGACCTCGACCTCGGAACCCGGGTCGGACCGGCCCCAGATCCGGATCGTCCGATCGCGCTGGATCACCATGTGGTCGCCGAACGGCGCCCCGAGCTCCACCCCGGCCGCCGCGATCGACGGGATCAGGGCCAGGATCATCGAGGCGACCGGGGCGAATCGGCGGGCAGTCGGCATCCGAGGGACCTCCGGAGAGCAGGGTCTTGGGCCGCTCGCCGGCGGGCCTGGCCGGGGCCGTCGTCGGGTCTTCAATCGGACGCCCGGGGCGTCGCCTTGAAGACCTGGAACAGCAGCCAGAGCGAGGGGAGCAGGACCATCAAGCCGACCGGCAGCGACCCGAGCAGGAAGGCGATCGTCGGGGCCGGGGCGGCGGCACGTTGCAGGGTCATGTCAGGGTAGACCAGATACGGGCGCTGGGCCAGCCCCCATCCCAGCAGGAGGAAGATAATCTCGCCAGCAGCGAGATACCGGCTTGCGCGATACCGACGCCCGAAGACCGCCCACGCCGACCCGGCGAAACACGCCAACCCCGCCACGACCACCGGCATCGCCTGGAGCGAGATCATCTGGCGGAAGAACCAGTTGGCCTCGCTCCAGGCGAGCGCCAGTACCCCGATGGCCAGGGCCGCGGTCGAGGTCCCGGCGACGATCGCCCGGGCGCGGAAGTCCTCGCGCAGTTCGCCGGTCGTCTCAACCGTCAGGTAGACCGCGGCCAGGTACGCGCAGCTCGAGAGCGCCAGCATCCCGCACCCGGCCGCATAAGGCGTGAGCCAGTGTGGCCCTGACCGTAGCGTGACCGTACCCGCCTCATCGATCCGGACGCCCCCCTCGGTCACCACGCCGAACACCACCCCCAGCAGCATCGGCGTGACCACCGACGCGATCCCGAAGACGTGCCCCCACCGCGAGCCCGACGATCCATCGGGCCCCTGCGTCTCGTAGGCCCGGAAGACAAACGCCGCGCCCCGGAGGACAATTCCGATCAGCGCCAGGTGGAACGGGACGAATAACGCGATCCCCAGCGGCGCATATCCGTTGGGGAAGCAGGTAAACAGGACCACGATCACAAAGATCAGCCAGACGTGGTTGGCCTCCCAGACCGGCCCCATCGCATGCGCAATGGCAGCCCGTTGCCCTGCATGGCGTGGTCCGGAGGCAAAGAGATCCCAGATGCCTCCGCCGAAATCGGCCCCGCCAAGCACCGCGTAGGCCATCAGCCCCAGCAGCGCCACTGCAGCGGCCAGGTCGATCAGGGTCTCGTAAGGCATGATGGGAGCCCTCGGCGTGGATCTTCCTGGATGGAATCTCGCCATGGAATCGAGGTCTGACAGCACATGCAAGGCAAGCTTTGCCACATCAACAAGACGATCTTCGGAGCCGTGCCGGATGGCCCTCAGGTCGAGGACGGGCGTGCCGGCTCCTGCGGGGCCACGGCCGACTCCGATCGGAGTCTCCTCAGCAGCACCACGACCGTGACGGCCAGCACCAGGTAGAGCACTGTGAAGGCGGCGAGGAACTCGGGCACGGTGGTGGCCGGCGTGGCGGCGTCGGCGGTCCGGAGGACGCCGTTGATGATCCAGGGCTGACGCCCGGCCTCGGTGACGACCCATCCGGCCTCGAGCGCCACGAAGCCCAGCGGGCCGGCGGCGGCGATCGCGCGGAGGAGCCATCGGCCCGAGGTCGCACCGCCCCGGAGCCAGGCGACCGTGTACCACGCCGAGAGCCCCAGCATCAGCATCCCTGCGCCGACCATCACCTGGAACGCCAGGTGGGTCAGCTCGATGTTCGGCCAGTCGGTGCGGGGGATGCGGTCGAGTCC
Source organism: Planctomycetales bacterium (assembly GCA_027435495.1). Taxonomy (GTDB): domain Bacteria; phylum Planctomycetota; class Planctomycetia; order Isosphaerales; family Isosphaeraceae; genus JAKAUH01. The sequence continues at coordinate 447 of DAHZZC010000513.1, read as the reverse complement.
GCGGACCTCGGCCTTCGGGTCACCGGTCGCGAGGAAACTGAGTCCCCCGGGGATTTCCACGGCCCATCGGGTTTCGCGGGCCTCGGGGTCGGGCAGTCCGCCGATCCGCAGCGGAGCCGACGACTCGGTCCGGAACTGCCCTTCCATCGCCGCGAACTTCGCCGGCTGGGTTCGGTAGACGTACTTCGCCAGCAGGTCGCCGCTGACCGGTTGCAAGAGCGCAGCGATGGCACCGACGGTCATCGCCACGCGGATGGCGGTCGCCGTGTAGTCGTCCACCCGGCCACGGAGCCGACCCACCGCGTAGATCGAGGCGACCGCGAACGAGACGGCCGTGTAGCAGGCCAGGGTCGAATGGAGGGCCATGTGCAGCCAGAGCGGCCACTTGAAGATGGCGATCGGGTCGGTCACCACCACCCGGCCCGCCTCCATCCGGAACCCGACCGG
>DAHZZC010000512.1 GCA_027435495.1 Planctomycetales bacterium | reverse complement strand
GGTCCGGCGGACCGCGCGGCCGACAACGGCCAGGCGGGTGCCACCTCGGGCAACGGCCACGCGGCTGCCGAAGAGACGCACCAGGCGGCCGGCGGCCGGGTGAAGGCCAGCCCGCTGGCAAGGAAGCTAGCGGCGGCGTCGAGCGTCGAGCTGGCGCGGGTCCGCGGCACCGGCCCCAACGGCCGGATCATTCGCCGCGACATCGAGGCCTATCTTCAAAGCGGCGCGGCCCCCTCGGCCGGCGCCGGCGCCGCTGCTGCTGCGCCAGCTCCGCCCGCACCGGCCACCCAGCGGATCCCGCACACCCGAATGCGCAAGACAATCGCGCAACGGATGATCCAGGCCAAGCAGTCCGCGCCCGAGATCCATCTCACGGTGGACATCCGGGTCGACCGCCTGGCCGCCGCCCGCGAGGAGCTGAATCGCCGGCTCTCCAGGGAGGCGATCAAGCTCTCGCTGGGCGATTTCGTCACCAAGGCCGTCGCGATGGCCCTCCGCGCCCACCCGGGCGTCAACGCCAGCTTCGAGCCCGACGCGATCGTCCGCCACGGCGAGATCAACGTCGGGATCGCGGTCGCCCTGCCCGAGGGCCTGATCGTTCCGGTGCTCCATCGCGCCGATACGTTGGGACTCAAGGAGATCCGCAAGCGGAGCGAGGCCCTCGCGGCCGCCGCCCGGTCGAATAATCTCAGCGGCGAGCAGCTCACCGGCAGCACCTTCACGATCTCGAACCTCGGCATGTTCGGCATCCGACAGTTCGACGCGATCCTGAACATGCCCGAAGTCGGCATTCTCGCCGTTGGCACCGCCGACAAACGGCCGGTCGTCGAGGGTGACAGGCTCGTCGTCGGCACCGTGATGACCGTCACCCTCACCGCTGACCACCGCGCCGTCGATGGCGCCATGGCCGCCGAGTTCCTCCAGACCCTCCGGGGCCTGCTCGAGGAACCGACATCGATGCTGCTCTGAAATGAGCCGACGATCTCAGGTAAGTCGGTCGGGCTTTCCCGCCTGACTGGGTTTCTCCCGGTCAGGCGGGAAAGCCTGACCGACATCAAGGGACTTCCATGGCCTACGACTACGACATTGTGGTAATTGGCGGCGGTCCGGCCGGGTATGCCGGGGCCATCCGCGCCGCGCAGCGCAAAAAGCGGGTGCTCTGCGTCGAGCGCGACAAGCTCGGCGGGATCTGCCTGAACTGGGGCTGCATCCCGACCAAGGCGTTGCTCACCAACGCCCACCTGGCCGAACTGATCCAACACCACGGAGCCAATTTCGGCTTCACCGGCCAGGCGGGGTGGGACTTCACTCAGATCATCAAGCGGAGCCGGGGCGTCGCCGGGCAGCTCAACAAGGGGATTGAGGGGCTCTTCCGCAAGTACAAGGTCAACCACAAGCTCGGGACGGCAAAGGTCGTCGCGCCGCACAAGGTTCAAATCGGGAATGAGACCGTCTCGACCGAGTCCATCGTGATCGCAACGGGCGTCCGCGCCCGCCCTCTGCCAGGCGCCGAGTTCGACGGCCAGACGATCCTCTCGTCCAGGGAGGCGATGAGCCTCACCAGCCAGCCAAGGTCGATGCTCATCATCGGCGCCGGTCCGATCGGGCTGGAATTCGGCTACTTCTACAACGCCATCGGCACCAAGGTCACCGTGGTCGAGTTGCTCGACCGCATCCTCCCCGGCGAGGACGAGGAGGTCTCCGCCGCACTCCAGCAGAGCCTCACCAAGCGTGGAATCATTTTCCACACTGGCTCGAAGACGAGCAAGATCGTGAAGTCGGATCAGGGCGTCACCGCCGAGATCGAGACCCCCAAGGGCAAGACGACCGTCGAGGCCGAGAAGATGCTCGTCGCCATCGGCGTGGTGGGCAACGTCGAGAACCTCTTCGCCGAGAGCGTGAAGGTCGAACTCGTCAAGAACCACATCAAGGCCGACCCGAAGAACGGTTACGTCACGAGCGTCCCGGGGATCTACGCGGTCGGCGACGTGATCGGCCCGCCCTGGCTGGCTCACGTGGCGCACCACGAGTCGATCTGCTGCATCGAGCGGATCTTCGGCTTCTCCGACCGAACCGTCGACTACACGACGATCCCCGGCTGCACATATACCGACCCGGGCGTCGCAAGTGTCGGACTCACGGAGAAGGCGGCGCGCGACGCTGGATATCAGGTCCGCGTCGGCAAGTTCCCGTTCCAGTACAGCGGCCGGGCGCTGGCCTCCGACGAGACCGAGGGCTTCGTGAAGCTGGTCTTCGACGCGAAGCTCGGCGAGCTTCTGGGCGCTCACCTGATCGGCTCGCAGGCAACCGAGTTGATCGCCGAGCTGGTGATGGCGAAGAAGCTGGAAGCGACCGAGGAGGAAATCCTCCACGCGATGCACCCGCACCCGACCTATTCCGAAGCGGTGATGGAAGCCGCCGGCCAGGGACTCGGCGAGTCGATCCATATCTGAATCTGATCAATCACCACGGCGAACGTGGAATGGTCTCGCCCCCGGCGATCGTCGAGAGCACCTCGAAGACCCGGGGGTGGATCGTTTCGAGTAGGAAGCGGTCCGAGCCGTCGGCGAAGACGACGTCG
>DAHZZC010000511.1 GCA_027435495.1 Planctomycetales bacterium | reverse complement strand
GGCCATCCGTCCGATACGCGCCGCCGCCGCCCTGATAACGCAGGCCGTGCGAGTAGCCGAGGATGTTCCGGTGTCGAAGATGAAACCCGCCGGTCTCGTCCCAGCCCCAGGTCCCGTCATCGGGAGCGCGATGGGCTCCCTCGAACCGGGGCTTGTGCCGGAGGTAAAACGGGACACTTCCGCCGACGTAGTAGCCGATCCCGTTGGGTGTGTTCGAGGGGGCGGTGCGCTCGGCAAGCATCTGAGGATGGCCGGCCCGATCGAAAGTATAGGGGATGTCGCGCGGCTTTCCCCGAACCGGCTTGCCTTCCTTGTTGAGATGATACCGCTTGAAGACCTGAAAGGGATGCGGCCTGGATTCCTCATCCTGAGCCTGGGCCGCCGTCGTCGAGACGGCCGCCATCGCCGCGAGGCCCGCCACCATTCGCCATCGCCACGACGCTCGCATCGATCCGGTTCCTCCGGGCGGCGGCCGGTCGTCGGGGGATCGCCGGTCGCCCGTCGACGAACGATCCGAAACCGCCCCACCTGGGATCGTCGATCCAGGCCCTTCGGCTTCAGGGCTTCTTCAGCTTGAGGCCGGTGGGAATCGGCAGCGGCAAGGCCGACTGCTCCTGGATCACCGGCCCGCCGATCGGGACGTGCGGATTGCGGTTGAACTTGAACATCGGCAGGCGGACATTCCGCAGCTTGACGAAATCGGCCCGCTTCGTCGCCGGAGGAGCGAAAGCGAGCGCCGCCGTCGCCGTGATGTCGTCGTCCTGGAAGACGCCGTCGCCGCTGGCCCCCAGACCGCCGACGATCTGTCGGGTCGTCGTCCCGTTCGGATTGGTGATGTTTTTGTACAGGGGCGCACTGCCCGGGAAGAGAACGACGCCACTCTGGTTGGCCAGGTTACTGGGATCGTGGAAGTTGGTGTTGGGGTGAAAGTCGTTATAGCCCTGGATGGTCTGGAAGTTCCCCGCGGGGACGGGCGGTCCGGCGTTGGTTCCGTAGATGGTCGCGCCCGAGTTGATCAGGACCGAGCCTGGGCCGGGCGGATAGATTCTGGGGCCGGGCGGGAAGGCGTCAATGCCCTCGGGGAAGTACGGGAGCGAGAGGTAGCGGAACGTCCGGGCGGTGAGGGCCTGGCCGCGGGGGATGCCGCGGATCCGGTCGATCGGCTGGAGCGCCTGCGGGTTGTCGTAATACGCGACGTTACGCGCTTTCGAGACGGCGACATTGATCGAGAAATAGGTGGCGTCGGGCATCCGGTAGAGTCCCAGGATGTTGCCGTTGAGGTCGCTGACGGCGAAGACCATTCGGGCCGTCTGGTTGAACGGGACGCGGATCTGGGCGCGGGTGATTTTGGCGTCGGCGATACCCCGAGCGATGATTGCCTGGACGTCGGCCGCGGTCAGGCCGGTCCCGGCGTGGGGCGTGACCAGCCAGCCATACGGAACGCCCTTGCCGGGCAGGAGCGTGTCGCCAGCGGGGTCAACCGGGTAGTTTGTCCCGTCGTTCGGGTTGCCGGGGTGAAGCTTCTCGCCGACGGTCAGCAGCCGCTTGACCCCCTGCAACCCGCCGCCGCCGTAGATGTTCAGCGTGATCCCGACCAGGTCGATCCGGCCGAACGGCAGGGTGAAGTTCGGCAGCGCCGGGGCCCCATTGATCGGGCCGTTGAACGGCACACCAGCCTGAGAACTGCCGCCAGCCGCGACAAACGCCATGTACTCGGCCACCTGCGAGAGATCGGCCTTGTGGTGGTTCCGGAGCGCCGGCGTGTTGAGCGTCGAGTTCTCGGCGGTCGCATAGCCGGTCGTCCCTGGGAAGAAAACGCCGATCCCGCCGACGAGGGCAAAACTGCCGTTGGGCTGCTTTTTGTAAAGCGGGATACCGCCGGGAAGCGTCGCGACCCCGCGCGACTGGGCGGTCGGCAGCATCCCCGTGACCACGCCGTAAGACTCAGGCGCCACCAGATTGCCGCCGGGCGGAATGTACTGCGAGGGGACGTTGAACCGCGTTCCGGTCGCGTTGCTGATCACGTCGCGGTTGGTCGCCTCGATATCATACAGGTCGACCTGCGGCTGGAACTGGAATCCGGGCGGGAAGTGCCCCTTCAGGCCAACCGGGGCCACGAAGCCCGGCCCGTAGACCGTCGAGGCACCGTTCAAATAGGGGACATCCGGGTTCGACTGAACCTCGCGCTGGAGGATCGTCGTCTGACTGATGTCCTGGACGGTCCGCGAGGTGAGCGGACCGGCGTCGTTCGCGAAATAGGCCCCGGTCCGGGCCAGCGAGACGGCACCATCGATCGCGAAGACAAGGTTGGTCTTGTTCTGGGTAATCTGGGGCGCCACGCCGCTCTCGACACGAACTCCGAGGATGGTCCCGTTGCGGTCGGTCACGGCGATGATCGCGTTATTGAGGCTCGACGCGGCGGCGGCTCGCTGGAGGAGAGTCTGCACATCCTGGGTGGTGAGGACCTGGCTGGGGAGCGGTGGCGCAGCGGGATTATCAGGGTTGGTTGGATCATATCCATGAACGCCCGGCGCGATCAGCGAGCCGCTGGCGACAGCCTTCGAAACGTCGGCGGCGGCCGGCAGAGCGGTCGGGGCGTGACGGGTGGTCGAGAGCATGAGCCGCGACTCGAGTCCCTCGACGGCAGCCGAGACGTCGAAGGCGACGGCGCGACTTCGCGGCCGACCCGCACGGCTCTCCCCGGAATTCCACCATCCCATGGCGATTCGTCGCCCCCAGTTGATGAGGGTTGTGGTCCCGCCGGCCTCCTTGCCGGTCGGCGAGGGCCCTCCACGGCCCCTCGTCTGCTCTCTCAGATCGGCCCCCCTTGTCCGTCGAATTCAGGATTTTCCTTAAACCTGGCGCCATCGCGAGCATCTTCGCAACAGGCAGAACCAGCACAATCCTCAAGTTTTACCAGATTCAGGCCGATCCTGACTCTCGATGGCAAGAAGGATCATGATCCGAGTGTCGAATACCTATCGGTGACGAGGTCACGTCACGGTGGGACCGGTCCTGATCTCCGGCTCTTGCCGGCGTCCACGGCGGCGCTTCCTTTCATTTTTCAGGTCATGTCTGACGATCGGCCTGAGGATTAGGCACGCAAGCGAACCCGTTCGAAGGCGAACGCCTGGCGACCGGCCCCGTTGATGGCGGCGAGGTCGGGCGGCGACTGAGTCCCCCGGAGGTCACTGATGCGGCGGAGCCGCCTTGCTTGGGCCCTGCTGATTTTCGCCCGGGTCGTTGCCACGTCCGCCCCGGCGCGTGGTCAGGAAGGTGCGATGCCGCCGGTACCGCCGGCCTCGACGCCGCCGTCGGCGTCATCGCCCGCCGAGGAGCCGCTCCCGCCGCTGCCGGCCGAGATGGCGGGCGCACCGTCGCCCGATCCGACCCCGGAGTCTTCGCAGAATCCAGCCGACGACGGCACGGCCGAGATACTTACCCCCAGCGCGATCCGGCCGGCCGCCGTCCCGCCGCGGCCCCGGCCTGGCGTTCTGAACCGCTCGCTCGGCACCGTGACGGCTGGCGAGCTTCCCGCGCCGCTCTTTGAGACGCCGCCGTTCCTGCGAACGGAGCCGTATCCCACGCCTGGTTACGCCGGCCGGTCGCACGTCCAGCCGATCGAGGACCAGTCTTCGAGCCACTTTGTCCCGGTTCCCGACCGATGGCGGATCGGCTATCCGGCCTGGGACCGATACGGGACCGGACACCCGATCGGCGACGAGTCGCCGTACTCGATCGGGCGAATCCTCGATCCATACAATCAGAACGTCCTGAAGGGCGATTATCCGATCTACGGCCAGCACACGTTTCTGGATATCTCGGCCCTGAGCATCCTCGACTTCGAAGGACGCGAGATCCCCACCCAGACCTCGGGCTTCGAGAGCACCTCCCGGCCATTCGAAGGGAACTCCTTCGGCCGCGCCAATAGCTTCTTCACCCTCGACTTCTTCTCCGTTGTCTTCGATGTCTTCCACGGCGACGCCGCGTTCAAACCCGTCGACTGGCGAATCAAGCTCGCCCCAACGCTCGGCATCAGCAACTTTTCCTTCAGCGAACAGGCTCAGGTCAACCCGAATGTTCTCGAAGGGACCACTCGTACCCGCGAATTCTGGGCGCTCCAGGAGGCGTTCGTCGAGTACAAGATCGCCGACATCGGACCCGACTACGACTTCGTCTCGGTCCGGGCCGGCAACCAGCCGTTCAACGCCGACTTCGGCGGCTTTCTCTTCCTCGATATCAACCGCGCTGTCCGCTTCTTCGGCACCCGAAACAACAACCGCGATCAGTGGAATATCGCCTATTTCCGGCAATGGGAAAAAGACACCAATACCGGGCTAAACACATTCAATGACCGCGGACAGAACCTCATTTTCGCCAATTACTACCGCCAGGATTTTCTCTTCCCGGGTTATACCGCGCTGGTGAGTGTAAACTACGACAATGACCTGGCGACGATCAAGTTCGACAAGAACCGGTTCCTCGTCCGGCCGGACGCGGTGGGGAATTTCCAGCCGCACGAGGTCGACGCGGTGTACTTCGGCTGGGGCGGCGACGGCCACTGGGGCCGGTACAACCTGACCCACCAGTTCTACGAGGTCGTCGGCCACGACACGATGAACCCGCTGGCGAACCGGGCGCAGACGATCAACGCTCAGATGTTCGCCATCGAAGGATCTTACGACCGAGACTGGGCCCGGTTCCGCGTCTCGTTCTTCTACGCATCGGGTGATGGGAACATCAACAACTCGCACGCGACCGGCTTCGACACCATTCTCGACGGCCCGAACTTCGCCGGCGGCCCGTTCAGCTTCTGGAACCGCCAGGTGATCCCGCTCCAGAACGTCAACCTGACGCAGCGGCTGAGCCTCGTGCCCGACCTTCGATCGAGCAAGATCCAGGGCCAGGCGAACTTCGTCAACCCGGGTCTGATCCTGCCGACGCTCGGCGCCGACTTCGAGCTGACGCCGAAGTTCAAGCTGTTCACCAACGGCAACATGATCTGGTTCGACAAGACGAGCGTGTTGCAGCAGTTCCTCTACCAGGGGAACATCGACCGGTTCATCGGGGTCGACCTGAGCCTCGGCGGGATTTACCGACCGCTCGTGCACGAGAACCTCTCGTTCATCGGCGGCGTCTCGATGCTGATCCCGGGCCAGGGCTTCCTCGACATCTACAACAACTTCAACAGCCGGAGCGGCTCGCTGGTCGCCGGCTTCCTCACGGCGGTCGCGGCGTTCTGAGGGACCAGGGATCCCTCCGCGAGTATCGAAAACCGGCGACTGTCTCGATGGCAAGCCGTCTTGACGCCCTCCTGCGATCCGAATATTTTCCCGATGCCCCGGCCCCGATGCGCGCCGGGACGATGGCATCCCGTCGACACGGAGGTTGATCGCCCATGCCCCGCCCCCGAACTGAGAAGGCGCCGCGATTGCGGGCCAGCCACGCACTCTCGCTGGCCCTGGCCCTGACCGCCGCCGTCCTGCTCGGGACGCCCGGACGCCGCGAGACCCACGAGGCAAGGGCGCAAACCCCACCCATCAACCGGCGACCCGACCAGCCGCCCGCCGAGGTTCCCTACCCGTTCCCCGCCGGCATGGGCGAGATCGACCTCTCCCGGCAGACCATCGAGCAGGCCGACGCCAAGAGCACCGGTTGCATCGCCTGCCACAAGGGCCAGCACGAACCCCACGGCAAGCCCCAGACCGTCCGGCTCGGGTGCGTCGATTGCCACGGCGGCGACCCGACCGCGCTGGATATCCAGCACGCACACGTCTGGCCGAGATTCCCCGAGGCCTGGGGCAGCACCGCCAACCCGGTCCGGTCGTATACCCTGCTCAATCACGAATCGCCTGAATTCATCCGCTTCGTCAATCCGGGGGACCTCCGCGTCGCGCATCTCGGCTGCGGGACGGCCAACTGCCACTCCGAGGTGGTGCTCCAGGTCCGCAAGAGCATGATGACCCACGGGGCGATGCTCTGGGGCGCGGCCCTCTACAATAATGGAGCCGTTCCGAACAAGCCCGCTCGATTCGGCGAGGCGTATAGCATGCACGGGACGCCCCTGCGATTGCAGACCGTCCCACCGCCGACACCCTTCGAAATGGAGCGCAAGGCGGTCATCCCGTTCCTCGACCCCCTGCCCCGCTACGAGGTCTCTCAGCCGGGCAACATCCTCCGGATCTTCGAACGCGGCGGCCTGGAACCGGCCGAGGCTGGCAACCCCAACCCGCTCGAGGTCAACGGCAAGCCGCTCGCTCGCCTCAGCGCCCGGGGACTCGGCACCAAGAACCGGACCGACCCCGTCTTCATCGGGCTCCAGAAAACGCGACTCTTCGACCCGACCCTCAACTTCCTCGGCACGAACGATCATCCAGGCGATTACCGATCAAGCGGATGTACGGCCTGCCATGTGATCTATGCAAACGATCGATCCATCGTGAACTCGGGCCCGTATGCCGCCTACGGACACATGGGGACCAGCTTCCAGGCGGATCCCAACATCCCGCGCGACCAGCCTGGCCACCCGATCGACCACAAATTCACGGCCGGCATCCCGACCAGCCAGTGCATGGTTTGCCATATCCACCCGGGGACGAATGTCCTGAATTCGTACACCGGCTTCATGTGGTGGGACGAGGAAACCGACGCCGAATTGATGTACCCAACGCACGAGAAGGACCTGACCGCCGAGGAATTCACCAAATCGATGATGTCGAACCCCGACGAGACCGCGGCGCGCGGCAACTGGTCGGACCCGAACTTCCTGGCGCACCTCGCCGAGATGAATCCCCAGGCGAGGCACACGCAGTTTGCCGATTACCACGGCCACGGCTGGGTCTTCCGTGCCGTCTTCAAGAAGGACCGGCACGGCCAGATGCTCGATCACCGCGGCGAGCCGGTGCGCGACGAATCCACCGCCGCGATGATGGCCGCCATGCAGATGCCCGTCGAGCTGAAGGAGCGCTATCGCGGCAAGAACGCCGCCGCCGCGCAGCAGGCCGCCTTCGACCGCGCCGAGGCGAAGCGCGACGGACTTCCCGTCCACCAGCTCGACATCCATCTCGAGAAGGGGATGCACTGCATCGACTGCCACTTCATCCAGGACGCACACGGCAATACCCGGCTCTATGGCGAGGTCCGCGCCGCGATCGAGATCCAGTGCGTCGATTGCCACGGGACACCCGGCACCCGCCCGACACTGTTGACCTCCGGTCCCGCCTCGGACACCTCCGCGGCCGAGTCGGGCAAGGACGGTCGAGACCTCTCAGCCCTTCGAACACCATTCGGCAAGCGGCGATTTGAGCGCAGGGGCGACGTGCTGATCCAGCGGTCGATGGTTGAACCGGATCTCGCCTGGGAAGTCGTTCAGGTTCCCGACACAATCAATCCGAACTCGAAACACTACAACAAGCGCGCCCACCTCGCGAAAACAGTCCGCTTCGAGGGCGATCAGATGGTCTGGGGCGGCCTGCCGGCCGGCGGCGACAACGTCTGCGCCCACGCCAACTCGAAGATGAGCTGCATCGGCTGCCACTCGGCCTGGAACCCAAGCTGCTTCGGCTGCCATCTCCCACAGCGAGCGAACAAGAAAATGCCCCAGCTCCACAACGAGGGGGACATCACCCGCAATTACACCTCGTACAATTTTCAGACCCTCCGCGACGACGTGTACATGCTCGCCCGCGACGGTAACGCGACAGGCAACCGGATCGGTCCCGCGCGGTCATCGTGCGCCATTCACGTCGGTTCATACAACGCGCAGAGGGAATCGATTTACGTGCAGCAACAGACGATCTCGGGCGAGGGTATGTCGGGGATCGCCTTCAGTACGAACGTCCCGCACACGGTCCGCGGCGGGCCGCCGGTCGTCCACGATCCGATGAGCCCATACAACGGCCGCGCTCTCAATCCAAACGCCTATCGCCCCGGTACCTCCGACACCAAAACCTGCACCGATTGCCACCTCTCGAAGGAAGACGACAACAACGCCATCATGGCGCAGCTTTTGATGCACGGAACGAATTACACCAATTTTATTGGAAAATACTGCTGGGTGGCCTCGGGCGAGCACGGACTCAACGCGGTGGTGGTCACCGAGCGCGACGAACCGCAGGCGGTGATCGGAAGCTCTCTCCATCGGATCGCCTATCCCGACCGCTACGCCGAGCACCTCAAGCATGGCGGAAAGCTGAAACACGCGCTCGAGCACGTCGGCCGAGACGTCATCGAGCGCCGCCTCCGTCCCGAGATTCGGTCGATCCAGGCGCGCGGCGAGTATCTTTATGCGGCCTGCGGCGAGGGCGGTTTGCGAATTTTCGACATCGCCTTCATCGATCACAAGGGCTTCTCCGAGCGGATTGTCACCGCGCCGGTCTCGCCGCTCGGACAACGGTTCTTCGTCCGTACGAAGGACGCCACCGCCGTCGCCGCTCCCACCACCATCGCCCCCGACCCGACCCGAAAGCACCGCCCCGAGAACTTCGAGGCCTCCGTGCATTCCATGTATGCCTATGTCTATGTTACCGATCGCGAGGAGGGCCTGATCCTCGTCGGCGCGGGGACGCTACTCGACGGCAACCCGCTCAACAACTTCCTCGGCCGGGCCCTGACCTTCAATCCCGACGGCATTCTCAAGGGGGCCCGCGCGATCACGATTGTCGGGACATACGCCTATATCTCGTGCCAGGCCGGGCTCGTCGTGATCTCGATCGAGGACCCGCTCAAGCCGGTGATCACCTCCGTGATCGGCGAGCCCGTTTTGCACCATCCCCGAGCGGTGCAGGTGCAGTTCCGGTATGCGTATGTCTGCGACAAGGAGGGCGTGAAGGTTCTGGATGTCACCGACCTGGCGCACCCGGTCCCGGTCCACGAGGCCGAGGTTCCGCTGCACGACGCCCGAAACATCTACCTGGCGCGTACGTACGCCTATGTCGCCGGTGGTAAGGATGGCCTGGTGATCCTCGACATCGAGCATCCCGAGCATCCCCGGATCGACCAGGTTTTCAATGGTGGCGGCTGCATCAACGACCTGAACGACGTGAAGCTTGGCATCACGTACGTGAGCGAATTTGCCTATCTGGCCGACGGTGAGAACGGCCTTCGGGTGGTGCAGCTCACCTCGCCGGACACCCCGGGCAATTATGGATTCAGCCCGAGGCCGACGCCGATGCTGATCGCGAACTTCCCGCTTCCCGAGCACGCGCACGCTCTGTCGATCTCAGAGGGCGTGGATCGCGATCGGGCGGTCGACGAGTCGGGCAATCAAATCGCGGTCTTCGGCCGGGTCGGCGCCCGCCCGCTCAACCTGGAGGAGCAGCGGAAGATGTACCTTCACAACGGGCAAATCTGGAAAGTCGGCGATGACCCGGACGATCCGATCTATGTCCGACAACGGCCGGCAGCCGCCATCCGGCCGCCCGCTGCTGTGAGCCAACGACGGCCGGTCGGAACGGTCGCTCCCCCTCGGGTTCACCGATGATCGCGAGACACCGTCCGGGTCGCAGGGGCCGACGTCAACGCCCCGGCGATCCGGCGGAAATGCTCACGGAAGGCGGCCGGGTCGAATGCGGCGGCGTCCTCCAGCCGTCGCGAGAGACTCGTCGGAACGATCAACGCCTTCGTCTGTGAAGGAGGCAGGTCGAGGAGCAACTCAGCGCTGAGCGCCTTCAGTCCGGCCTCGATCTCGGCAGGCCGGCGACCCGACGGGACGACCTCGTGGTAGATCGCGCGGAACGCCCAGGCGATCTGCCGGGCCGAATCGTAGTCGGGCGGGGCCTCGATCGCCATCCGGGCCAGGCGGTCGAGCAGCCCGAATGCGCGGGCCTCGTCGATCGGCGAGGCCGAGAAATCGCGAATCGCCGCGTCGGCCCAGTCAGCGACGGCCCGCGCGGCGGCCGGCGTGGACTCGTCGCCAAACGGACGGCGGCCAAGTCCCTCTCGGAGTTTTGAGAGCCGGCCGTCCAGTTCGTTCTGCCGACCCTCCACGCCCAGCCTCGCCAGCACGAGCGGCCAGTCGGGCGTGGTCGGACGACCGGGGATCGAGCCCACCCGACGGACCTGACGCCAGGGGATCGCGTCGTCGTCGCGCCGAAGTTCGTGGTGGCAGGCGGTGCAATCGAATCGGGCGAAGTCAGCGCCCGTCGCGGGCGAGACCGCCGCCCCCGGTCGGTCCGCCATCAGCCGCATCGACGCCCGAAGCCCGACCAGCCCGCCGATCACCACCTGCCGGGTCTGTTCCAGGTCGTTGGACGATCCGGCCAGGCCGAGCCGTTCGAGCCGCTTCGGCGACTTTTCCCGAAGCGTCTGCCAGTGGCGAGGCTCGGCCTCGCCGAAGCTGCTGACCTCAATACTCGGCAGCGGCGGATGGCCGGCCGCGTACATTTCGTGAGTGACGACCTTCCCCTCCTCGCGACTGCCGACATGGCACGACGTGCAGGTTTCCGCGCGTCGGACGGGGTCCCACAGGTCGATCATCCCGAACCTGTCTTCCTTCTCGCGACGGGTCAGCCGGGCCCAGGAGGTCGAGCCGAACTGGTGGCGGGCCACCCATTCCTCGGCGGCGCCGTGGCAGGAAACACAGGTGACACCGTCTCGCTCCCGGTCATACAGCCGGACATCGCCACCGGCCGGCGCGGTCGTCGCGTGGCAGGCTAGGCAGGCGGCCATCTCGCGGACATCGGCCTTCAGCGCCCGGGTCATCTCCTGACCGCGCAGGCCGCTCAGGGCCTTGAAGGCTAGCTCGTGCTTGTCCTTCTCGTGGAACGTGACCGACTCCACCATCCGACAGATCAGCGCCTCGTTCTCGGCGGGCGTGATGGTCTGGTTATAGCCGCCGTTGTGGCAGGGGGCACAGTGTCGGGCCCCGATCAGGAACGGCGAGGGCCTGGCCGACCCGACCGGTGCCGGCTCGCCACCGTGAACGTCCATGTTGGCGGCCATCGCAAAAACACCGATCGCCGCGGCGAC
>DAHZZC010000510.1 GCA_027435495.1 Planctomycetales bacterium | reverse complement strand
TCCCCCGTAGCCGTGGGTCAGCTTACCGGTGTCTTCCTCGAGGTGGATGCGCGTGAGCCGGCACTGGGTCCCGCCGCCGCCGTCCTTTCGGGGCGGGATCTCGAGGTGGCCGCCCTTCGAGAATGGTAGGTCATACTGGCTGATCTGATAGTTCTTGGGGAGGTCGGGATAGTAGTAGTTCTTGCGGTCCCACTTGGTGAACGGGGCGATCTCGGCGCCGAGCGCGACGGCCGTTTTGAGGGCCAGCTCGAACGCCTTGCGGTTCATCGTCGGGAGCGTGCCGGGTAGCCCGAGGGAGACCGGGTCCGTCTGTGTGTTCGGCGGCAGGCCGAACTCGGTGCCGCTCCAGGAGAACATCTTGCTCTCGGTCTGGAGCTGCACGTGGATCTCCAGGCCGATGACGATCTCGTAGTCCATAACTGCGCCGCCTCCGGCCTCGTTTCGTTCCTGCAAATCCGTCCGATTCCACTCAACCAGCGCTTTGGGGCCGCCGCGTGTGCCAGTCGGTCGCCCGCTCGAAGACGCGAGCGGTACGAAGCAAGGACTCCTCGGCGAAGGGGGCGGCCAGGAGTTGCAGTCCGATCGGCAGGTTCTGGCTCGTCAGGCCGCACGGGATGCTCAGGCCCGGGATGCCGGCGAGGTTTGCGGTGATCGTGTAGATGTCCGAGAGGTACATCGAGAGCGGGTCGGCCGTCCGCTCGCCGAGTTTGAACGCGGGCGTTGGCGAGGTCGGGCCGAGCAGGACGTCCACCTCGCGGAACGCCGCGTCGAAGTCGCCTCGAATTTTGCGGCGAACCTGAAGCGCCTTGTTGTAATACTGATCGGCGTAGCCCGCCGAGAGCGCGAATGTCCCCAGCATGATTCGACGCTTGACCTCCGGCCCGAACCCCTCCGCCCGGCTCACCATCATCATCCGGACAAGCTCGGCGATGTTTTCCTCGCCCGGGTATTTCGGCGAGTAGTCCTCAGCGCGGTGGCCGTAGGTCGTCCCGTCGTACCGGGCGAGGTTGCTCGAGCACTCGGCGGGCGCGACGATGTAATAGGCCGGAACGCCATATTTCGAGTGCGGAAGCGAGACCTCCTTGATCGTTGCCCCGGCCTTCTCGTAGAGCTTGACAGCCTCCTGCACGGCCGAGGCCACTTCCGGGTCGAGACCCTCGCCGAAGAACTCGCGGACGACACCGATCCGAAGATTTTCCGGGGGCTTATCCAGCGTCTCGGGATAATCGGGGACGGGCTGATCGACGCTGGTCGCATCCTTCGGGTCGCGGCCGGCGATCGCTTTCAGGAGCAGGGCCGTGTCGGCAAGGTCGTGGGCGAAAGGGCCGATCTGGTCGAGCGAGCTGGCGAAGGCGATCAGCCCATATCGGCTGACCCGCCCGTAGGTCGGCTTGAGCCCAACCACGCCGCAGACGGCCGCCGGTTGCCGGATCGAGCCGCCGGTATCGCTGCCGAGCGAGAGCGGGGCCATCCCGGCTGCAACGGCCGCCGCTGAGCCGCCCGAAGATCCGCCCGGCACCCGGGACTCGTCCCAGGGGTTGAGCGTCGGCCCGTAGGCGCTGTTCTCGGTCGACGAGCCCATGGCAAACTCGTCCATGTTCGTCTTGCCGAAGAGGATTGCGTCGGCCGCTTTCAGCCGCTCGATCACCGTCGCGTCGTAAGGAGGGCGGAAGCCTTTCAGCATCCGGCTGCTGCAGGTCGTTGGCTCGCCACGAACGCAGAGGAGGTCCTTGATCGCGACCGGGACGCCCCCGAGCGGGCCGACCGGCTCGCCTGCCTTCCGCTTGCGATCGACGGCTCGGGCCTGGTCGAGGATATGGTCGGGGTCGAGGTGTACGAACACATTGAGCCGACGCTCTCGATCTGCGCGGTCGAGGAGCGATCGGACGATCTCCTCGGAAGTGACCTCGCCGGATTCCATCCGGGCCAGCATCGCGACGGCGGTATCCTGACTCATCGATCGGCATCCTCGGCGGGCGGAGGCGGGTTGCGTGGCATCACTCCAGGACGGCGGGGACCAGGAAGCCGGTGGCGTTCCGCTTGGGGGCGTTCGCCAGGGCGTCCTCGCGCGAGAGCGGCTCGCCGCGGGCATCGTCGCGGAAGACGTTCCGGACATCGATCCCGTGGGCCAGCGGCTCGACCCCCTCGGTGTCGACCTCCTGGAGGTGTGCCACGTAGTCCACGATCGAGTTTAGCTGGCCGGTGAACGTGGCGAGCTCCTCGGGGCTGACCCGGAGCCGGGCCAGCAAGGCGACCTTTGCCACGTCGTCATTCGACAGGGACATCGGCGTGAGAACCCTCCGGTCACGGGGATAACCGCCGGCCCGAGAGGCCGGGCAGCGGGCCGGTCCCGCAACGGACCACAGTCTGACAGATTCGCGCCGGCCGTTCAAGATTCGCCGCGATGGCCCGGTTTGACGCACCGATGCCGGGCCTACTATCATTGGGTCCATGCGTCCAGCGGCGAAGGCGCAGAGCCGGGCGATGGGGATGGAGACTCGACGACGATGAACGGACCCGTGGCGATCATCCTGGCCGCCGGCCAGGGGAAGCGGATGAAGTCGGAGCGGGCCAAGGTTCTGCACGAGGTCTGCGGCCGGCCGATGATCCGATACGTCGTCGACGCCGCCCGAGGAGCCGGGGCCCGAACGATCGTCGTCGTCGTCGGGTTCGCCGCCGACCAGGTCCGGGCCGACCTCCACGACGAGCCCGACGTCCTCTTCGCCGAGCAGGCCGAGCAGCTTGGGACCGGTCATGCCGCCAAGGTCTGCCGGCCGATCCTGAGCGACTATGAGGGCCCGGCGATGATCCTCGTCGGCGACGAGCCTCTGCTCCGCCCCGAGCCGCTCGCCGACCTTTTCCGTCGCCAGCAAGAGGACAACGCCGCCTGCCTCCTCGGCACCGCCATGCTCCCCGATCCGACGGGCTTCGGCCGAATCCTTCGCGACTCCGCCGGCCGATTCCTCCGGATCGTCGAGGAGCGCGATTGCAGCCCCGAGGAGCGGGCCATCCGCGAAGTCAACCCGAGCTGCTATGTCTTCCGGCTCCCGATCCTCTGGGAAGCCCTCGACCGGATCACCACCACCAACGCCCAGCGCGAGTATTACCTCACCGATGCCCCCGCCCATCTGATGGCGATGGGCGAGAAGGTGCTCGCCCTCAATGTTCTCGCCGCCGAAGATGTGCTCGGCGTCAACACGCGCCAGCATCTCGCGCAGGCAACGGCCATCATGCAGGAACGGATTCACGATCACTGGATGACCGAGGGCGTGACGATCGTCGACCCGCGGAACACCTATATCGATGGACGAGCCATCATCGGTGTGGATACCGTGATCTACCCGTTCAGCGCGATCACGGGCCGCGTTCGGATCGGATCAGCCTGCAAGATCGGCCCGCACGCCCATCTCCGTGATGGGACGGTCCTGGACGATGGCGTCGAGGTCGGCGCGTTTGTCGAGGTCAACCGCTCGCACCTGGGATCAAGGACGCTGGTCCGCCACCTGACCTACGTCGGCGATGCGGACGTCGGGGAGCGAGTGAATTTCGGCGCCACGGCCGTGACGGCCAATTTCGACGGCATCCGCAAAAATCCGACCCGGATCGGCGACGGCACCCTCATCGGCGCCGGCGCTGTTCTGGTCGCCCCGGTGACGATCGGCAAGAGAGCCGTGGTCGGCGCGAACGCCGTGGTCACCAGGGGCCACGACGTCGAGGACGGTCAAACCGTCGCCGGTGTCCCGGCCCGTCTGCTCGCGAGTGCTCGGGACGTCCATCAGGATGCGGAATAAATCGGCTTACACCTCGGCCTGAGACGGCTCCGACCGCAGTCCTCACCTGTCGGTGGCTCGCGAGGTTCCGAGACAACCCCGCCGATGTGAACTATGTTTCCGATAGGTCGGCCGGAACGGGACCCGAGGCCTTGCGTCCTCACCGCGACCGGCCTCGATCGGGGATGCGCGATGTCGACCCTTCTCCTGGCGATCGCGATCGTCGCGGCCGATCGCCCGACGAACATGGGCCCGCCCATCGGTTCGGTCGCCAGGGAGTTCCGCCTCCTCGACGATCGCGGGGGACGGCATGGGCTGGACGATTGGCGATCGGCCCGGCTGATCGTGCTGACGTTTCTCGCGGAGGGGTGCCCCGTCGCGGAGCTTTACGCGGATCGGCTCGCCGAACTGGCGGACCACTACCGGCCGAGCGGCGTCGCTTTTGTCGGCGTCTTCGAGAAAGGTCGAGAAGGAGCGGGCAGCGTTCTCCGGTTCGCCAGGGAGCATGGTTTCTCGTTCCCTGTTCTGCTCGACGACGGATGCGCGGCGGTACGGCTGGGGGCGCGGCGAACGCCCGAGGTCATCGTTCTGGACCAGGGCCGGCGCTTCCGGTATCGGGGTCGGATCGACGATCAGTACGCGGTCGGCTCTCGACGATCAGCCCCGGCGCGCGAGTACCTTCGTGAAGCGATCGATGCCCTGCTCGCGGGACGACCGGTGGAACGGCCGGAGGTGCTGGCCGTTGGCTGTCCGATCGCTCAGATCGATAATCCGATGCCCGCTGGCGCACCGACCTACCGCCGTGATGTGGCCCCGATCCTGGCCCGACGTTGCGTTCCCTGCCACCAGGCGGGCCAGGTCGGACCGTTCGCCCTGACGAGTTACGAGGAAGCCGCCGACCGCGCTGAGGCGATCGCCGAGGCCGTCGAGGACGGTCGGATGCCCCCCTGGCACGCAGATCCCCGTTTCGGTCGGTTCGCGAACGACTCTCGTTTGACGGATGACGAGAAGCGGTCGATTCTCGGCTGGGCCCGTGGAGGTCTACCCGAGGGCGACTCAAGGGAGATTCCCCCGGAGATATCGAGTCACGAGGGCTGGTCCATTCCCGGTCCTGACCGGGTCGTCTCCATGCCCTCGGCATTCACCGTCCCGGCGGGAGGCGTGGTCGATTACCAGTTCTTCGAGGTCGATCCAGGGTTCCGAGAGGACCAATGGATTCGGGCCGCGGAGATCCGCCCGGGCAATCGACGTGTTGTGCATCACTGCAACGTCTTCCTTCGAGCCCCCGGAAGTCACAACGAGATCGACACCGCCGGTGAACTCGGCTCGTACTGCCTCGCCGCGATGACGCCCGGCACGCCCCCCTGGATTCTGCCCGACGGAATGGCGAAGCGAATCCCGGCCGGATGGCATCTGGTCTTCGTCATGCATTATCAGCCCGTGGGAACGGTCCAGTACGATCAGACCCGGATCGGGCTGGTCTTCGCGGACCGGACCTCGGTTCGTCGCGAGGTCGCCACTCAGCTCCTCTTCGATCCCGACCTGCGGATCCCGCCCCACACGGCCGACCATCGCATCGAGCGATGGCGGCGGTTTGATGAGGATGTTGTTCTGCTTTCGATGTTCCCCCACATGCATCTACGCGGGCGATCCTTCCGGTACGAAGCCCTCTATCCCGATGGGCGGTCGGAGATCCTGCTCGACGTCCCCCGCTTCGACTTCAACTGGCAAAATCGCTACGTACTGGCCGAGCCGAAGAGGCTCCCGGCCGGGACCGTCCTGCGATGTGTGGCCCATTTCGATAATTCGGAGGGAAATCCCTCCAATCCCGACCCTGGGGCGACGGTCCGGGCTGGGAAGCAAACCACCGACGAAATGTTCAACGGTTATTATGACATCGCCCTATCCGATCAGGACATGACGAGTCTTCTCTCGACCGTCCGGTCGAAGCTCCGGCGATCGTGCGACCCCTCGATTTGTCTGATCGCAGCCTGTACGGCGGCGCTCTACTTTCTCCGCCGGCATCAAGGGCACACAGGTGCCGGGTTGCTCTGTCCGTAACCCTCCAACTGGCCTGCCAGGGAGTCATCATGCTGTCCACACAGGGGCCCTCGGAAGGCTCCGCGAAATCCAGGTTTCTCTCGGGTAGCGCGGCGGCGGTGCTGCTTCTCTCGGTGTTCGTGATCGGCTCTGTCCCCGTGTTTTTCAATCTCTTCAACCATGATGCCGGCTGGTACCTGGTCGCGGCCTCGCGGTTGCTCAACGGCGACCGGCTCTACGTGGACATCATCGAGCCGAATCCGCCGCTGATTATCTGGTTGTCCGTCCCCACGGTTGTCTTCGCGCGAGTCACGGGCCTTTCCGAGGTGCTGGCGTTTCGCGTTTCCGCCCTGCTCCTGATCGGCGGGTCGTTGGGGCTGGCTGGCTGGGCGCTTCGACGAATTCTTCCCGACCGGCCTGGTGGACGACTTGGACTCTCGCTGCTTGCGATCGCCGTTCTCTTGCCCCTGGCCGGCTATGAATTCGGCGAGCGCGAGCACCTGATGTTCGCGATGATTTTGCCCTACCTGGTCATGGCGGCGGCGACGAGTGTGGGCCACCGATTCGGTGGACCGCTGGCCGTGCTTGCGGGTGTTCTGGCTGGACTTGGCATCGGATTCAAGCCGCATTTCGCGATACTCTGGCTCAGTGTCGAGGGCTACCTTGTTGGGAGCGGTCCGGGACGTCGGACCTGGCTCCGGGCGGAAAACCTCGCGGTGATGGCGACCGGGTTTTCCTGCGTGGTCGCGACCTTCGTCCTGACACCCGACTACCTCGTCATGGTTCGATGGCTCTGGCCGATCTACCGGTACTGCGCCAACGTTTCCTGGCGATCGATGGTGGATCATCCGGCCGTGATGCTCTCGGTGATCGCCTGGCTTTGCTACCCGATGGTCCAGCCGCGCGGGGCGTACCGCGAGCTCTGCCGGGTTTTCCTGATCGTCGATCTGAGTTTACTGGCTGCCGCCGTGCTCCAGTCGAAGGGATACAGCTACCACTACTATCCGGCGGCGGCCTCGGCGATTGTCCTGCTCGGACTTCTCTTCATCGAGTCGCGCGAACCGATCGCCGACCGCCGGGCCTGGGCGGGTGTGCTCGGTGGGGGGCTTGCCGCGGCCCTGCTGATTGTGGCCGCTGGCGACCGGATCTTCGACGCGCGACTCTGGGGAGCCGAGCCGATCGGCTCGAATACGTACTATGGCCGTCTTGCCCGGCTCGCCCGGGCCCATGCCGCGGGCGGGAGCCTCTTTGTCTTCTCGCCGGCCGTCATCGATGCCTTCCCCATGGTCAACGAGGTCGGCGCGACCTGGGCGTCACGGCATCCTTGCCTCTGGTTTCTTGCCGGGCTCTATCCGGGTCCGCTCCGGTCCTCGCCACCGGAATCGTATCGATCGATGGCGGCGATGAGTCCCGCCGAACGCCTTTTGTTCGACTCCGTGATCGACGACCTGCTTCGCGATCGTCCCGACCTGATTCTCGTCGATGAAGGCCCCCGACTGGGGGTCTACTGTATCCAGCCTTTTGATTATCTCGCGTACTACGGCCGCGATCCGAGATTCGCGGCGCTCCTGCGCGAGTACGAGCCGCTCCCCCGGCTGGGCGACTTCCATCCGTATCGCCGACGCGCCGGGGTCGCGCGACGCGACCTCACGATCCGGCAGGCGTCGCGCGGGCGTTGAGCTTTGCATAGAGGTCGACGTATCGCCCGAACAGGTCGTCGTAGAGTCCGGCGTTTGCGGGATTCGGCTCGACGACGCGCTCGATGGCAACCATCGCGAGGGCGGCGGAGTCGAAGTCGGAGTAGATCCCGGCTGCGACGGCGGCGGCCATTGCGGAGCCGAGGGCACAGGCTTCGGGCTCACGTGCGAGATGGATCGGCCGTTGCAGGACGTCGGCGTGAATCCGGAGCCAGAGTGGCGACCGGGCTCCGCCGCCTCCGACGAAGACGCGATCGATCCTCAGTCCATGCCGCGTGGCGTCTTCGAGAATGTGCCGGGTTCCGCAGGCGGTCGCCTCGTAGATTGCCCGGAAAATGTGGCCGGGACCATGCGCCAGCGAGAGCCCGACGATTGCGCCTCGCGCCAGCGGATCCTTGTAGGGCGACCGGTTGCCCTGCCAATCGTCTCGGACGACCAGACCCTCTGAGCCGGGCGGCACGGCCGCCGCCTGCTCATCCAGGATTTCGAAGACGTGGACGCCTCTCCGCTCGGCCTCGATCCGCTGTGCACCGGCGAAGTGGCGACGATACCAGTCGAGAATCGAGCCGGTGGCGGTCTGGCCGGCTTCCAGGGTGTAAAGGCCCTCGACCGTGGCATCGGGATAACATCCGCCGGCCCCCGAGCCGAAGACGCCGTCGCGCGACATCGCCAGGTGGCATGTGCTCGACCCGACGATCACCGCGAGGTCGCCATCCCGAGTGGCCCCCATGCCGAGCATGCCCAGGTAGGCATCGATCCCACCCTGAGCGACCGGGGTTCCCATCGCCAGGCCCAGGTCCTCGGCGGCGAACCGGGCGAGCCGGCCCTCGCCCCGGCCGAGCGGCACAATCCGCGCTGGCCACTTTGTCGGAAGGTCGTCCAGGCCCACCGCTGCAAGCAACCCGAGCGGCCAACCGCCGTCGGGTCGGGCGTAGTTCCACTTGACCGCGACGTGGTTCAGCGAGAGGGTCCAGTCGCCGGTCAGGCGGTGCATCATCCAGTCGGTCCCCTCGACAACCCGACCGGCCGAACGATACAGATCGGGCTCGTTTCGCTTGAGCCAGAGGGCCTTCGGCAGCATCCATTCGGGCGAGACCCGCCCCGAGACGTATCGGAGGACCGGGTCGCCGGTTGCACTGATCTCCTCGGCCTCGCGGAACGATCGCTGGTCCATCCAGAGAAGCGCGGGGCGGAGGGGTTGGCCGTCGTCCTCGCAGGCAACCACCGTGCAGGCCGTGCAGTCAAGGCCGATCCCGACGACATCGTCCGGGCCGGCACCGGCGGCTTCCCTCGCCGATCGAACTGCCTTTCGAGCCGCGGTCCACCACGATTCGGAGTCCTGCTCGGCCCAGGTTGGCCGCGGATAGGTCGTCTCGATCGGGGCCACACCGCAGGCGACAGTCCGTCCGCCTCGATCCACGAGTGCGGCACGCAGGCTCTGAGTGCCGACATCCAGGCCCAGAAGCAGCCCGTTCTTGTGAGTGCTCATTGCTCATTGATGGTGGGTTGAGAATCGGAGACCAGAAATCGTCAGGACGACTTACGGCTGTCGAGTTGGAGCGTCACCGGGCCCTCGTTGACCAGTTCGACGTTCATCGTGGCGCGGAAGACGCCGGTGGCCACCTCAAGGCCCGATCCAGCGAGCCGGCGTGCGCAATGCAGGTAGAGCCGCTCGGCCTCCGCGGGGTCGGCCGCAGCGGTGAAGCTCGGTCGCCGGCCCGCCCGGCAGTCCGCGAGGAGCGTGAACTGGCTGACAACCAGGATACCGCCGCGCACATCGACCACGCTCCGATTCATTTTTCCCTGCTCGTCCTCGAAGGCGCGGAGGGAGAGAATTTTCTCGGCGGTCCAGTTGGCGTCGGCCTCGGTGTCGCCCCGCTCGACTCCGAGCAGAACCAGCCAGCCTCGGCCGATCTGCCCGACGCAGGCTCCGTCGACCTCGACCGAGCTCCTCGAAACCCGCTGCAATACCGCACGCATGCGTATGACTCTGGAAGGGGCCGGATCGTCGATCGCACGATCATAACGCAGGGGAGGTGGCGAAGCCGAGGGGCTTCGCGGAATCGGGGACGATTGTGCCCCTGATCCGGGTAGTACGAGGTCGATGGAACTGATAACCTGCTTCAGACATCCATGAACGTTAACCGAGGATAGCGAGGGAGGAGAACTTGGCCGGGTCGAAGCCAGTTCGGCTCCGGGTGGGGGTGGTCGGATTGGGCCGGCTCTGGGAGACCCGGCACAAACCGTCGCTCGCCCGGATGGACGACCGTTTCCGCGTCACAGCGGTGTACGACCAGGTCTACCGCCGCGCCGAGATGGAGGCGGCGCAGATCGGATGCGCTGCCTGCGAGGGGCTCTCGGCGCTGGTCGAGCGGCCGGATGTCGACGTGGTTTATCTGCTCGCCCGGCAATGGTTCGGCCTGGAACCGATCGTCCTCGCCTGCGGAGCGAAAAAGCCGGTCTACTGCGCCCTGCCGCTGGCCGACGATCTCGATGAGCTGGAGCGACTGGTCGAGCTCGTTGAGTCGTCCGGGACCATTTTCATGCCGGAGTTTGCCCGGCGATGCTACCCGGCGACCCTCCGCCTGAAGGAGTTGCTCGCCACCGAGCTGGGCCCGCCCCGGCTGATTGTCGGGCATTCCCGGCTTTATGGGTTCGATCGATACGCCGTTCCCGGTCCGGCCACCCAGATCGCGCCAGCACCCCTACTGATCGACCCGGGAAGTTACTTGCTGGACTGGTGTACTTTCGTGTTCCAGGCGATGCCCGAGGCCGTGCAGGGCGTGCGAGCCCGGGTCATCCCGGCGTCATCCGGTGAGGACGGCGAGCCCGACTTCGAGAGCCTGGTCGCGCGGTTCGCCGGTGGCGCCTCTGCCCATCTGTCGATCGGGCTCTATCAGCGGAACTGCTGGGGCGATGCGACCTCATTCCTACCGGCGCCTGGGTTCCAGGTCTATGCCGAGCGCGGGGTCGCCAGCCTGGAGATGCCCGAGCGGATCCAGTGGTCGGGCAACGGGGGGATTCACGACGAGCGGCTTCCGCTGGAGCCGACGGTCGGCGATGTCCTGAATGAGCAGTTTCACCGACTTGCCCGGGGCCAGAACGCTCTGGCGCCGACGATCCGAGACACGCTGGCGATCGCCCGGCTCGTCCGTGAGATCCGGATGAGCCAGGCTCTGGGCGCCTCTCCGCCCTCGTGACCAGGAGCGTTTGCATGCGGGAAGGATCCCGGAAGCACAAGATCGCCGCGGCCGGCGAGGCTCAACCCGGCCGTCATCGGTCGTGGGGCCCGACCGCGGGGGTGGCCGCGGCGGCGGTGGTCGGCCTTGGGCTGATGCTCGACACGATCGGCCGGAGCTCCGCGACCTACGACGAGCCGTTCTACCTGGAGACCGCCTGCCGATGGTGGCGTACCGGTGATCAGGCCGAGATCTCCCGGGCCGGGTCGCCCCTGACGTTCTGGAAGCTCCAGCAGGTGCCGATGCTCTGGGCGCTCGATCATCTTGGCCGGGGCGACTGGATCGACGACCCCCGAAGGTTTGAGCCCGAGCTGCTCCCGATGGCGCGGGCCTCGTCGCTCTGGATCTGGGCCGCCGCCTTCGCGCTGGTCGCCCTCTGGAGTCGACGACTCTACGGGCCGAGGGCGATGGTTCTCGCTTCCTGGTGGTTCACGCTCAGTCCGAACCTGCTCGCCCACGGGTCTCTCGCGACCATGGATACCCCGATCCTCGCTGCGATGACCGCAACGTTTCTCCTCTTCTGGATCTTCCTTCGAACGGCCGATCGTCGCGTCTTCGCCGGATCCGCGGTGGCGGCGGGGCTGGCGTTCTCGTGCAAGTTCACCGCGGTCCTGATCCCACCGATTCTCTCGATCCTCTGGATGGTCGCGCGCTGGATCGACGGTGACCGAAGGCTCTGGCGGATGATCTTTCGCGTGGCGGCCGGGATGCTGGCCTTCGCGACCATCATGGCGGCGACCGACCTGGTTGTCACCGGGGCCTCAACCGTCACGATCAGCCCGCGATCGGGCGATCATCCGAGCCTGAGCGGTCGGCTGGGCCCTCGGGCCGAGGCGATGGTCCGTCGTCTGATCGAGACGCCGATGCCGCAGGACCTCGCCGCCTTCATCCGGCAGGCCATCCAGCAGAAGCAGGGCGCACCCAGCTACCTCTTCGGCGAGGTTCGCTCGACGGGATGGCGCTACTACTACCTGGTTGCCCTCGCGGTGAAGGTTCCGGTCTCGTTCTGGCTGATCCTGGCACTCCGATTCTCGGTCAACGGGCGGCTCCCGATGGTGGGACGAGACTGGATGCTCCCGGCTCTGGCGGTTATGTTTGTCGCGATGGCCTCGCTGGGTTCGTCGCGGAACTTCGGCGTGCGTTACCTGCTGCCGGTCGCTCCTCTCGCCATCATCTGGATCTCAGCGCTCGCCGAGGGGCCGCCTCGACTCCGTCGACTGGTCTGGGCCGGTCTGGTCTTTCAGGCGATCGCCGTGGCGACGATCCACCCCCATGAACTCTCGTACTTCAACGCGGCGGCTGGCGGCCCGATCCGGGGGCGTCAGATCCTCTCCGACTCCAACCTCGACTGGGGCCAGGGCCTCCGAGCGCTCCGACGTCTCCAGCACGCCCGGCCCGAGCTCTGCGATCTGACCCTCTACTATTTTGGCGACTCCCACCCCAGGTCGTACGGGGTGCGTGGTACGTCGTACGAGGTCCGAGCGATTGACCAGGGGAAACTCCCGCCGACGCTGGAGGCGCGGACCGAATATCTGGCCGTCTCGGCCTCGCTCCAGTGGGGGCCCTGGGCGCCCTCCGGGTATTTCCAGTCGCTTGCTGGCGTGGAGCCGATCCTCTACACCGACGACACCACGATCGCCGTCTACCGAACGGCCGACGTCCCTGGCATCGGCCGGGCTCCTGGCCTCGGTAGGGAGCGTCCGACCGGCCCTGCGTCAACGCTTATACGAGAATCGAATGGAGAGATGGCGGGTCAATAAATGTCGGCGCCTCGAGAGAGACGATCCTCGAGGCCGTCGGCCAGTTCGGCGATCCGTCGGATCAGGCCGCGGGCGTCGACCGAGGGAAGTCGATTGGCGGCGAGGTTCTGGATGACGACGAAGTACTCCTCGCCGCGGAGGACCCGAATCGCGAAGTGACCCTCGACGATCCGGGCGTTCAGCTTCAGGAGCGTCCGGCAGTCCCGGTCGTTCACCGGACCACAGACGGAGACCAGGCCGAGGACCGGCCGGCCCTCGGGGTCGGTCCCGGCGGGCCCGATGTAGACGGCCTGCTTGCGGTCCTGCCGAAGCGGGACGACCACTTGCCAGCCCTGTCCGGCCGGGCTCGTCTCATAACCGGTCTGCCGGCCGAACTCTCGGGCCTGGCGGGCGACGTCGGGATCGGCTGGGTCGGGCACCTCGTACGGACCGAGCGCCTCGGAGCCGGCCCCGGCGTCGGCCAGGACCGCTCCGAGCGGGAGCCCGCAACCCGAGCAGTAGCGCTCCGAGGCATGGTTGGGCCGCGTGCATCGGGCGCAGGCGATGGTGAAGATCGTCATCGTTGGCTCTCCAGAACTCGCTCGCCTGTCGGTGCCCGTCCGCGGCTGAGGATCAATTGCCCATCTGGATTGTCTTGAGCATCTCGTCGAACTCGGGACGGAGCTTCGTCATCGTTCTGTCGGGGCCGATCATCCGAATGTAATAGCTGGCGTCGTCGCCCATCACGATCGCAGCGAGCATTCGGGCGTCCTTGCGGACCGGCTGCGGAGGCTGACCGGGGAACTGCGGCGGATGATACTCACCCCGGATCTCGGCCCGGGTCACCTCGACGTTCTTCCCCCGGACCTTGCTCGACTCCATCCTCGGCGGGTTTCCCTGCCCGTCCTTGAACTGGGCCTGCCATCGCGCGAGGTTCTGCTCCACGGAGCCCGCTCCGCCCGGGAAGGCGTAGACAATCATCTCCGCTGGGTAGTCATCCCCCTCGGTAGGCTCGACCGTCAACTGGGCCCGTCTCATTGAGGAGGCGGGTGGGCTCGACTTCCACGACTTCGGGGCCTGGAAGGTGAGGCCGCGGGCGTCGATCGTCTGCTTGGCCTCGTCGGCCGCCACCGCGAGCAGGGCGACGGCCACCAGGCCCATCGCCAGACCCGTCCCGCGTCGGAAATCGTTCGGATGTCTCATTGTTCGATGACTCCTCCGGTCTGTAGATTCCTCGGCCGGCCGAGGCTTGCATGAGGTTCCCGGCCGGGCTACGCTGTCGTTTCCCATTCCTCTTGAATCGAGCTGAACAACCCAATCCAACCCGTCCCGCCACGTCGGCGGGCCGCCCATCCAGGAGCATGACCCGTGAAGAAAATCTCCATCGTCAGCCTGATCCTGGCGACGACCTTCCTGCTCCCTCAGCCGGCCGAGGCCCAGAAAAAAGGGAAGCCCGGTTCGGCGAAGGTCTTCCTGCTCTCGGGCGGTCAGCGCAACCACCACGGATACCGCGACCAGGCATTCTACCTGGCAAACCTGCTGGAGAATACGGGCCGGTTCGAAGTGACGATCGGCGAGGACGCAGCCATTGTCGAGACCCCCGCCATCCGAAATTATGACGTCCTGATCGTCGCCGTGGATCGTCGGGATCCCGAGCACAAGTTCTCCGAAGGACAGCAGAAGGCGATCTTCGAGTTCGTCCGTTCGGGACACGGCTACGTCTCGATCCACGGTGGCGACAACGCCGCGAAGGACTGGCTTCCCACCTGGAAGGAAATGCTCGGCGGCGTTTTCTCGCATTTCGGCCTGCCCGACGGCAAAACCCGTAAAGGCCACTTCACCGTCAAGATCGCGGACACCACCAGCCCGATCACCCGTGGACTCTCGGAATTCGAGCTCGACGACGAACTGTATTATCAACTCCAGATGATGCCGGACATCCGCCCGCTCGCCACGATCGAGTACAAGGGAACCGCCTGGCCCGTCGCCTGGACCAACACCTTCGGTAAGGGCCGGGTCTTCCACACCACGATGGGCCACCGCGACTTCGGCCCGAACAAAAACGACCCGCTCCAGAATCCAAGCCTTTCCCGCCTCCTGCTCCAGGCCCTCGAATGGGTGGCCGAGGAGGCCGCCAACCGCTGATCGATGCCGATCACCCCTCCGATACCCTTGCCCAATGGCGTTGGAGGGGTCCATAATAGAAGCGACCTGACCTACGGTCGGTCAGCCCGCCTAGTCCCGCCACTCCAAGAATGAGCCTGCCATGCGATCGGACCCCTCCGGATTCCAGGATCGCGCCTCAACCCGATGTGCGCCTGGGCCGAGAGAGTCTGCCAGACTCGCCTTGGCCCTTCTCGCCGTGGTCGCAATCGTCCCGACCGCTCGGTCCGAACCACGGGTCGCCGTCGACTTCCGCCGAGAGATTCTGCCGATCCTCTCGGAAAACTGCTTCCTCTGCCACGGGCCGGATTCCAGCACGAGGAAGGCCGACCTCCGGCTCGATCTTCCCGAGGCGGCCCTCCGCAAGAACGACCCGGTCATCCTTGCCGGGAACGGATCGGAAAGTGAAGTCTTCCTTCGGATCGCGAGCCACGATCCCGACGAGATCATGCCTCCGCCAAAGTCGGGGAAGCGGCTCACGCCTGCCCAGGTCGAGCTGGTCCGAAAGTGGATTGACCAGGGCGCGTCCTGGAGCCGCCACTGGGCGTTCGAGACGCCGAAGCGCCCCTCGATTCCCAACATTTCCGATCGCGGTTGGGTCGTCAATCCGATCGATGCTTTTGTCCTGCGCCGGCTGGAGTTGGAGAAGCTGGGGCCCGCGTCGACCGCCGCGAAGGCGAGCCTCTGCCGACGCGTGACGCTCGACCTGACCGGCTTGCCGCCATCGCCCGGGGAGGTCGACGCGTTCGTCGCGGATACCGCCCCGACCGCCTACGAGCGGCTCGTCGACCGCCTGCTCGATTCGCCCTCCTACGGCGAGCGCATGGCGATGGAATGGCTCGACGCCGCCCGATACGCCG